>JAJAZN010000338.1 GCA_026785685.1 Thermoleophilia bacterium | reverse complement strand
CGCTTCGTCTGGGTGATCCGAACTGTTTCAGCGACGACATCGTGCTCCTTCGACCCGAGGACGGGACGGAGGTCGTCGAGACGCGCGACCGCCAACCCGACCTCGAGCGTGGCCTCGGGGTGGCCGATCTCGTCGACGCAATCCAGGAGGGCCACCCGCACAGGGCGAGCAGCGAGATGGCCGGCCATGTGCTCGATGTCATGCTCGCCGTCACGGAGTCGGCGGCGAAGGGACGACACGTGACGGTCGCGAGCAGCTGCGAACGCCCCGCTCCACTTGAGGCCGAGAGGATCCGCGGATGGCTCGCCGAGCGCTGATCCTCTGGGGCGGCTGGGAAGGCCACGAGCCGCGCGCAGTGGCCGAGATCTTCCGTTCCGTCCTCGCGGGCCGCGGGTTCGACGTCGGGCTCGCCGATTCGCTCGACGCCCTCCTCGACGATCGGCTCGACCAGCTTTCGCTGATCGTGCCCGTGTGGACGATGGGCGAGATCGGTGATGCCGAGCTCGAGAATCTCTGCCGTGCCGTCGAAGCCGGAGTCGGCCTTGCGGGCTGCCACGGCGGCATGGGCGATTCGTTCCGTGATTCGCCCGACTACCAGCTGATGGTCGGTGGCCAGTTCGTCGGGCATCCCGGAGACGACGGGATCACCTACGACGTCCACATCAGCGATCCCGATCACCCACTCACGAACGGGATCGATGACTTCTCGATCACCTCCGAGCAGTACTACATGCACGTCGATCCCTCGAATACGGTGCTCGCGACGACATCTTTCCCGGTCGCGGAAGGGCCGCACGTCCCGAACGGCCCGTTCGAGATGCCGGTCGTGTGGACGCGCCGGCACGGCGCCGGCCGCGTGTTCTATTGCTCGCTCGGCCACGACGAGCGAATCGTGGCGCTTCCCCCGGTGCTCGAGCTCTGCACGCGCGGCCTTCTCTGGGCTGCACGCGCCGGGTAGGAGCCGCGGTGCGACGAGCACCCGCTCGTCAGAGGGTGGCGCCGAGGAGCCAGAGTGCCTCGTCCCAGTACTCCTCGAAGTCGCTCGGACGCGGATTCGTGCCGGAGTATGTCTGCAGCTCATGCCACGAAAGATCCCAGCTTGGCACGAGCATCCTCCCTGGCGGCCGACGTTCGGGGCACTCGCCCGACTTTCCTGGATCAGCCTAATCGAGGCTGTTGTTCACACCGCCGTGTAGCCGCCGTCGACTGGCACGAGGGCGCCGGTGAGGAAGCGGTTCTCGTCGGCGCAGAGGGTGACGGCGACCGCGGCAACGTCCTCGACCCGGCCGTAGCGGCCGACGGGATGTCGCGCGAGGATCTCGGCCTCCAGCTCCCGCCCGTCCGGCGATGTCTCGATCCAGTCCGTGTGCATCGTCGTCTCGATGACGCCGGGGCAGACGCAGTTCGCGCGGATCCCGGCCTCCGCGTAGTCGACCGCGATCGACTGCATGAGCAGGTGGAGCCCGGCCTTCGATGCGTTGTAGTGCGCGTCGTGCTTCCAGGCAGTGAGTCCGGCGACCGAGCCGACCCCGAGGATCGCTCCGCCACCGCGCTCGAGGATGTGCGGGATGGCGAACTTCGAGATCAGAAACGCGCCGCGCAGGTTCACGGCCTGCACACGGTCCCACGCCTCGATCGAGAAGTCCGCGACCTTCTCCGTCCCGTCCGAGATGTCGATCCCCGCGTTGTTGACGAGCGTGTCGAGGCCTCCGAGCGCCGCCACAGCCTCGGCGACGATCCGCTCCGCAGCGTCGGCATCCGAGACGTCACCCATCGCAACCGTGCACCGCCCTCCCGCCTCGACGATGCGCGCAGCGACAGCCTCCGCGCCGGCGCAGTCCTGTGCTGCGTTCACGACGACCGCCGCACCCTCCGCGGCAAAGCGCTCGGCGATCGCCCGGCCGATCCCCCTCGAGGCACCCGTCACGAGCGCCAGCCGTCCCTCCATCCGTCTTGCCGTCATCTCGCGATGATGTCACACGGCCCGTAGAGCGCAGATCCGGGTTGAGCTCGAGGCCTGCTGGACAGGTGATGTGGTCGGACATATGATGTCTCCGATGCCGGAGGCGCCCCTTCTGACCGTCGGCTCGCTCCGTGTCCTCGGTGAGCCACTCGATCACGTGGAGGGGGTCGCCGAGACGCCCGATCGGGCGCTGTGGGCCGGTGGCGAGGCCGGGCAGCTCTACCGGTTCGAGGCCGACGCATCCGGCAGCTGGTCGTTCGAGCAGGTGGCAGATACGCAAGCGGGGATGCTCCTCGGTCTCGCCTCGGACGAATCCGGCCGCCTCTACATCTGCGCACCCGAGCAGAACGCCATCCTGCGCTTCGATCCGGAGTCCTCCGAGCTCGTGGCCTATGCGGAGGGGATCCGCACGCCGAACGTCGGGCTCTTCGAAGCGAGCGGCGATCTGATCGTCTCCGACTCCGGTTCGCTCGATCTGGAGCACGGCGACGGCACGATCGTGCGAATCCCTGCCCCGGGAGGCACACCCGAGATCCTGGAGCTGCCGCCGCTCCACTTCCCGAACGGGCTCGCCTTTCTCGGCGACGGTCGGCTCGCCGTCGCCGAGAGCTTCGCGCCCCGGATCACCGCAATCGATCTGGCGAGCGGAGCACTCGAGACCCTGGTCGAGCTCGACCACGCGATCCCGGACGGACTCGCGAGCGACGCCGAGGGCGGGCTCCTGGTCTCGTGCTTTCAGCCAAACGTGATCTACCGCCATCACCCCGAAACCGGCCTTCGCACCGTGATCGAGGACTGGACCGGGCAGAAGCTGCTCAGTCCAACGAACGTGGCCTACATCGGCGAAGCGCGCCGGACGATCGCGATCGCAGGGCTTCTCGGCTGGTCGCTCCTCGAGCTCGACGTGCCGT
>JAJAZN010000337.1 GCA_026785685.1 Thermoleophilia bacterium | reverse complement strand
TTGCGCCGAGCGCGCGCGCGCGGGCGCCCGCCTAACGCCCCCACCCACTCCCCGCCCCACCCCCCCGTGCACCCCGGCCGCCGCGCGGGCGACGACCGACGTGCCCACGGGCCCGCCGAGCCACGTGGAAAGGCGGGCGACCCACTCGATGGGGGGGGGAAGCGACTCCGCAACCCGGCGTGAGACGTCGTCGTCGACGACGACCACCTGACCGCCGCGGACGAACGCGCGCGCGAGCATGACGAAGACGACGAGGCCGACGACCAGGAGCGCTGCCTCGACAACGAGATGGGTCTTGGGACGGGTTCGCCGACGCCCGGGGAGTCGGTCATCTCGCTCAGATGCGCTCGCACAGCTCGGACAACGGAGGGGTCACAGGGAACCGTAGGTTCCCGGCTTCAGGATCCGCGCGCAGCGCGGCAGCAAGCATCGGCGTAGGAGAGGCGCGATACGCTCCTCCATCGCGGCGCTTCTATGCCCCGTGACACTTCTTGTACTTCTTGCCGGAACCGCACCAGCATGGGTCGTTGCGGCCGACATCGCGCTCGTCGTCCTTGACGACCTGTCGCTGGGCAGGCGCCTGCGTTGCAACGGACGGCCCGGAGTCGAACCCAGAAGCGGCGGCAATCGCATCTGCACCCGTCGACACCTCGTGCGCATAGGCAAGGGCCTCCGGCGCGTCAGCCGGCTGCAGCGCCTCCTCGGCGTCCTGCTGCTGAACCTCGACGTGGAACAGCGTCACGATGACCTCTTCGCGGATCACACGGCTGAGATCCTCGAACATCGTGTGGCCCTCGCCCCGGTACTCGACGAGCGGATCCTTCTGGGCCATGGCGCGCAGGTGCACACCCTCCCGGAGGTAGTCCATCGAGTCGAGATGCTCGCGCCAGCGCGTGTCGACGACCTGCAGGATCACGAACCGCTCGATCTCGCGCGCCAACTCGGGGCCGAAACCGGCTTCGCGGTCGTTGTAGGCGTCGAGTGCATCTTCGCCGAACTCCACGATCAGCGATTCGCGGGACAGGCCGACTTCCTCGCGCAATTCCTCGACCGTGATGTCCGAGCCGTACAGCGCCTCCATCTGCACGACGAGGCCGTCGAGATCCCATTCGTCGGGATCATTGGACTCGGTGAACATCGTCACGTTTCGGGCGACGACCTCCTGGATCCAGCCGCGAATCTCTTCGGACGTGTCGTCACCGTTGAGCACGCTGCGCCGCTGTTCGTAGATGACCATGCGCTGCGTGTTCATCACGTCGTCGTACTTGAGGACGTTCTTGCGGGCGACAAAGTTCTGCTCCTCGACCTTCTTCTGCGCTCCCTCGATCTGCCGCGAGAGAATCGACGCCTCCATGGGCTGGTCGTCGGGGATCATGAAGCGCTCCATGATCCCGTGGATCCGCTCGCCTGCGAAGCGCCGCACGAGGTCGTCCAGCGCGGAGAGGTAGAACCGTGTCTCCCCGGGGTCGCCCTGACGGCCCGAGCGGCCGCGGAGCTGGTTGTCGATGCGTCGGGACTCGTGGCGCTCGGTTCCGAGGACGTAGAGGCCCCCGAGGCTGCGAACCTCGTCGTCGATCTTGATGTCGACCCCGCGGCCGGCCATGTTGGTGGCGATCGTGACCGCGCCCTTCAGGCCCGCGTCGACAATTATCTCACTCTCTCGCTCGTGCTCCTTGGCGTTGAGGACGTTGTGCGGGATCCCACGACGGGTGAGGAGCTCGGAGAGATACTCGGACGTCTCGACCGCGATCGTGCCGACGAGGACAGGCTGCCCCTTCTCGTGACGCTCGACCAGATCCTCGGCGACCGCGTTCCACTTCGCGTCCTTACTCTTGAAGATGTAGTCGTTCTCGTCCTTGCGGGCAACAACAGCGTTCGTGGGAATCTCGATCACGTTGAGGTCGTAGATCTCGACGAACTCCTTCTCCTCCGTCTTTGCGGTGCCCGTCATGCCACCGAGCTTCTCGTAGAGGCGGAAGTAGTTCTGGAGCGTGATCGTCGCGAGCGTGACGTTCTCCTCACGGATCTCGACCCCTTCCTTGGCCTCGATCGCCTGATGGAGGCCCTCGCTCCAGCGGCGTCCTTCCATGATCCGGCCGGTGTACTCATCGACGATCTTCACCTCGCCGTCCTCGATCACGTAGTCGACGTCGCGCTTATAGAGCGCCTCGGCCTTGAGCGCCTGGCTGAGGTGGTTGACGAGCTGGACGTGGCGCGGGTCATAGAGGTTATCGACGCCGAGCACACGTTCGACGGCGTCGTGCGCGGTCTGCGCCGGAGAGACCGTCTTGTGCTTCTCGTCGTAGAGGTAGTCCGCGCCGGAGAGCTCCGTCTCGTCCTCGCCCTTGGCCCCCTTGCGTGTCGCGGGCGCACCATGAAGCTCCTTGACGATGCGCGCGAAGTCGTAGTACGTGCTCGCCGCGGTCTCGGGCTCACCGGAGATGATCAGCGGCGTCCGTGCCTCGTCGACCAGGATCGAATCGACCTCGTCCACGATCGCGAAGAGATGACTGCGTTGCACGCAGTTGTCGAGCGAGGTCGCCATGTTGTCACGGAGGTAGTCGAACCCGAACTCCGAGTTCGTGCCGTACGTGATGTCGGCGTCGTATGCCTGCTTTCGGAGATCGAACGGCATCATGTTCTGGATCGAGCCGACCGTCATCCCGAGCCGCTCGAAGACGCCCCGGTTCCACTCGGCGTCGCGCTTGGCGAGGTAGTCGTTGACGGTGACGAGATGGACTCCCGTCGCCAGGAGCGCATTGAGGTACAGCGCGGTCGAGGCGACGAAGGTCTTACCCTCACCGGTCTTCATCTCGGCGATGTCGCCCTCGTGAAGGACGATGC
>JAJAZN010000336.1 GCA_026785685.1 Thermoleophilia bacterium | reverse complement strand
GGGGCGTGATGGGCGAGTGCGATGCGAGGACGCAGGGAGCCGCAGATATGGGACATATCTGGGCGACCGAGGACGAAGCAGCGTGCCGCCCAGCACGTTTCGGCGGCACAAGTCTCATTCTGATTCGAGTTCTTAGCCGCTCCCCTGGGTCGAAACGCTCGACTCGCTGCGAGCGTCAAGCCGGCCACCGGCCGGCCCAACACCTACAGACCGACGAGCCTCCGGAGCGCCTCGACCTCGTCGCGCGTCAACGCGCGCGACTCCCCGGTCGGCACCTTGCTCACGTCCAGACCGGCGTAGCCGGTACGCCGAAGTCGCACGACGGGGAACCCGACGGCCTCGCACATCCGTCGCACCTGGCGGTTGCGCCCCTCGTGCAGCACGAGCTCGACGCGCGAGCGGCCGAGCTGGCGCGCCCGTGCCGGGGCCGTGGTGCCATCCTCGAGCTCGACGCCGGCGGCGAGCGCAGCAATGGCGGGTTGCGTCAGGTCGCCCTCGATGTCGGCGACATACGTCTTCTCCACCCCGTAGCGCGGGTGCGCCAGTCGGTGCGCAAGATCACCGTCATTCGTGAGCAGGAGGATGCCGCTCGTATCGATGTCCAGTCGCCCGACCGGGACGACGCGCGCCTCGTAGCCGACGAGATCGACCACGGTCGGACGGCCCTCGGGGTCACTTGCCGTCGTCACAACACCGAGCGGCTTGTTCAGGAGTACGTGGGCGAGATCCTGCTTACCCACTCGCTCACCGTCGACCTCGACGACATCCCGGGCCGCGACGAACGTGTTCAACTCACCGCGTTGCCCGTTGACCGTCACGCGGCCCTTCTTGATCAGCTCGTCGGCGGCGCGTCGTGACGCGATACCGGCCCGAGCGAGATAGCGATTGAGACGCACCCGGGCATTGTCGTCTAGTCTCCCGCGCGGTGCGCGACTACACGGAGCTGACCCGCAGGCTGGCCGACCTGATCGTGGGCTACGGCGCGGGCGTGCAGCCCGGCCAGCTCGTCGGCGTCACGAGCTTTACGGGCAAGGAGGAACTGACCCGAGAGATCACACGCGCCGCATACGAGCGCGGTGCAAAGTACGTTGATGTTCTCTACTGGGATCCACGCGTCAAGCGCCAGAGGCTTCTCCACGGCGACCCGGAGACCTTCGGCTACATCCCGCCGTGGCTGCACGCACGGATCCGTCAGCTCTCCGACGAGCACGGCGCCCGGATCTCGCTGAGCGGGCCGGTCGAGCTAGACGCCTTCGAGGGCGTCCCGGCCGACCGAATGGGCACCGATGCGCTCCCATACATGCCCGAGACCAGCGAGATCATCGGCCTTCGCACGACGAACTGGTGCGTCGCCCCGGCACCGACGAGGGCATGGGCCGCAGCCGTCTATCCGCAGGCTGATCCGGAGGAGGCGTACTCGCGGCTCTGGGATGCAATCGGCCACGTTTGCCGTCTCGACGCCGACGACCCTCCCGCAGCGTGGGAGGCGCGCTTTGCCGAGACCACGGCGAGCGCTGCGAAGCTCACTGCCCGGCGGTTCGACGCGATCCGGCTTCACGGTACAGGGACAGATCTCACCGTTGGGCTCCTCGCCTCGTCACGGTGGCATGCCGGCGGCCAGGAGACGATCGACGGCCTCCGGTACTACCCGAACATCCCGAGCGAGGAGACGTTCACGACCCCGGATCCTCTCCGCGTCGACGGCTACGTGAGAGCAACGATGCCCCTCCACCTGTATGGCTCGATCGTGAACGGGATCCGGATCGAGTTCGAGGAGGGGCGAGCGGTGAAGATCGATGCCGACGACAATGTTGAGACGCTCCGCAGCGCATGCGCAAAGGACGACGGAGGAACGCGACTCGGTGAGCTGGCCCTCGTCGACGGTGGGGGCCGGATAGGGCCGCTCGAGACGATCTTCTTCGACACGCTCCTCGACGAGAACGCCGCAAGCCACATCGCGCTCGGCGCCGGCTACCTGCACGGCGTCGAGTCCGAAGCCGACCGACAGCGGGTCAACTCGAGCCAGATCCATATCGACTTCATGATCGGAAGCCCGGCGCTCGACGTCGATGGCATCACCCGCGACGGAGAGCACGTTCCGCTACTCCGTCGCGGCGCCTGGCAGATCTGACCTCGGGACGACGCCGGGCACGGCCCGACGACGTGGCGGGCGACACTGTCACGTTGCCTCTCCTCCATCTTCCCAGTCGCGCCAGTCAACGTCGTGCGCGTCGACGTGTGCTCGCACAGCGAGACCGAGGGTCGGATAGAAGCGCTCCTCGCCGATTCTCTCCATCAGGCCGTAGAGCCTTAGCTTGTCGTTGACAGGCCCCTTCACCTCCGCAAATGCGAGCACGATTCCGTCTCGTTCCAGCTCCGCGTTGATCTCCCCGAGCACCTCTGCAGCCGTGGAGTCGACATCGGTGATCGGCTCGGACGCGAGGACGATGGTCAGCACGGGTCCTCGTGCCCCGGCGAGGGCGCGGTGAACCGCGTCTCTGAACACCTCGGCGTTGGCGAAGAAGAGCGGGGCATCGAAGCGAAAGAGGAGGAGGCCGGGAATCTGCCGCCCTTCGGGGTGACGGACCGTGTCGTGATAGCCCTTGAGCTCGGGGATGCGCGCGAGCACTGCGGTATGTGGATGCCACGCCCTCTCCAGCACGGCGAGGACGGAGAGCCCGACGGCGAAGCCGACGCCGGGCAGGATCCCGAGTACGAGCACCCCTGCGAACGAAGCGACGGCGAGCGCGAAATCGGGGCGGTTGACCCGAAAGAGCCACCGGAAGACCGGCACGTCGATCAGCCGCAGGACGGCAGCGATCACGACGGCAGCAAGCGCCGCAACGGGAATGTTCTCGAGCATGCCCGTGCCGAGAACGAGGACGATCCCGATTGCGAGGGCCGCAACGACGCCGGTCAGTTGCGTGCGACTCCCTGCGGCCTCGGCGACGGGAGTACGCGACGAGCTGCTCGAGGTCGGGAACCCCTGGAACAGGCCGGTCGCGAGGTTGACCATCGCGAGACCCCCGAGCTCCCGGCTCTGGTCGACGCGCTCGCCGAGCCGGGAGGCATAGCTGCGAGAAAGGACGCTCGTATCCGCGAACGCAAGGAGCGCGATCGCCACCGCGCTGAGTGTCAGCCGTCCGAGATCCTCGACCGACGTCGACGGGATCGTCAGTGAAGGGAGCCCTCGAGGAACGGATCCCACAACGGCAACGTCGAGATCGAGGACGGAAACCAGGATCGCAGCGCCGCCGACCGCGAACAGGATGCCCGGCGCACGTGGCGCAACACGCCACAGGATGAGGACGACCGCGAGGCAGCAAATCCCGATCGCCGCCGTGGCGGGGTCGATGCGGTCGAGGCGCGCCACGAAATCTCCGACATTGTCGACGAACCCTCCGCTCTCGACCGGGACTCCGAGGAGCCGCGGCAACTGGGACGCGATCACGATGAGAGCGATCCCTGCGAGGTACCCGACTCGAACGGGTTTCGAGAAGAGATCGGTGAGAAAGCCGAGGCGGGCGATCGCCCCTGCCAGTAGGAGCGCGCCAACGATGAGAGCGAGGAGCCCGGCGACAGCGACCCGCTCGGAAGCGTCCGCCCCCGCAACCGGAATCACGGCAGCGGCGATGAGCGGCGCGAGCGCCGAGTCCGGGCCGACAACGAGGATCCGAGATGGTCCGAAGAGCGCGTACGCAATGAGGGGAACGACTGTCGCGTAGAGCCCGGTGACCGCAGGCAGACCCGCCAGCTCGGCATAGGCCATCCCTTGCGGAACGAGGAGCGCCGTGAGCACGAGGCCCGCGACGACGTCCCGATGCATCCACTCCCTGCGGTAGGTGCGAACGACGCCGACCCCGGGGAGAAGCGACCAGAGTCGGCCACGACCGGAGCTGCCGGATCGCACGTCGCCGCTCGTCAAAGTCGCTTCCTCATCGGAGCCGACGATATGCCAGTCACCCAAGCCATGCGGCGAGCGGGGCAGGTTACAAGGGAATGCGTGCGACGCGCGCGGCGCACGACTCGGGGCGGGGGGGGGGGCGCCGGCCCGGGGCCGGCGGGCGCGCCCCCGGGGCGGGCGGCCGCGGGGGCCCCCCCCCCCCCCCCCGC
>JAJAZN010000335.1 GCA_026785685.1 Thermoleophilia bacterium | reverse complement strand
GGCGCGGCGTGCCCGTCTGCCCCCTGACCCCCGGCCCGACCCCCTCCAACCCCGCCCGGGCCGGCGACTTGCGCGCCCAGACCGCCGCGACCGCGACCGGTGCGCGGAGACTCGAAGCGCTCGTCGCGCGCCACAGCCACCCCACGATCGTCGCCGCGATGCAGGAGCTCCTCGACTACACGGAGCGCCGCACCCGCGCCGAGATCTCCGCCCTGCCGCACGGAGTCTTCGAGGCAGAAGGCTCCGTCGATACCGACGGCTACACCGACGAGCCCGTGCGGTTGTGTGCTCGCGTCGAGATCACGACAGACGGCGTGGTGTTCGACCTGACAGGGAGCGACCCGCAGCGGCGTGCTCCGGTGAACTCCACCTACGCGCAGACGTTCTCGGCCTGCGCCTACGCCCTCAAGTGCCTCGTCGACCCCGATCTTCCGGTGAACGACGGCTTCTACCGCCTCGTGCACCTCGATGCGCCCCGGGGGAGTGTGACCAACTGCACCTGGCCCTCGCCGGTCGTCGGCGGCTGGGAGACGCAGACCCGGCTCGTCGACATCATCTTCCGCGCCCTTCTCCCCTCCATGCCCGCCGCACTTCCGGCGGGGACGAAGGCGATGATGTGCCATGCGGGCTTCGGTGGCATCGATCCCGTGACGAACGAGTACACCTGCTTCCTCGAGACCTTCGGTGGTGGGTACGGCGGGCGCCAGTCGAGCGACGGCCCCGACGCCGTCCAGACGCACGGCCAGAACACGGAGAACGCCCCCGTCGAAGAGACGGAACTCAACTACCCGGTGCGTGTCGTGCAGCTCTCGCTCGTCGACGACTCGGACGGTCCGGGGCGGTTCCGCGGTGGTCTCGGGCTGCGCAAGGACTTCCTCTTCGAGCGGCCAACGACGTTCACCGTGCTCTCCGACAGGACTCTGGCTGGGCCGGCCGGCGCGTTCGGAGGGCAGGCGGGACGCGTTGCCGAGTACGTCCTGATTCGCGACGGCGAGGAGCGGCGGCTGCCGGCGAAGGGGACAGTCGACCTCGTCGCAGGCGACGTCGTGAGCTACCGCACGTGTGGCGGCGGAGGCTACGGGCTACCGGAGGAGCGCGACCCGGAGCGCGTGCTGCGCGACGTGCTCGAGGGGAAGGTCAGCGTCGAGCGGGCGCGCGACCTCTACCGCGTAGCGGTCAGCGGGCGCGAGCTCGACGCGGCTGCGACGGCGGAGCTGCGCGCGTGAGTCGCGTTCGCCCGATGGCCTCGTCGTGTCTCCGGCGCCTGGCTGAAGCCAGGCGCCGGGCGATAGCCGCTGCCTGGCTTCTGGTTGCTGCGAGGCGCCCGGCGATTGCTTGGGCCTGGCTTCTGGTTGCTGCGAGGCGCCCGGCGATAGCTGCTGCCTGGCTTCAGCCAGGCAGCGGAACGGACGGGGCGCGATGAACGCGCAGCTCGACCCGATCGCGTTCGAGGTTGTCCGGAATGCGCTCGTCGCAGCGACCGACGAGATGGTGCTCGCGCTCAAGCGCAGCGCCTACTCGACGAACATCAAGACGCGCTCGGACTTCTCCTGCGCATTCTTCGACACCGAGCTGCGATCGGTCGCCCAGGCGTTCACCCAGCCGGTGCACCTGGGCTCGATGGCGCAGCAGGTGCCCCACGCGATCCGGCGCTACGGCGCCGAGAACCTCGGTCCTGGCGACGCGATCGTCACGAACGATCCGCACCCGAGCGGCGTCCACCTGAACGATGTCAGCCTGATCTCGCCGGTCTACGTGGACGGCACCCTGCTCGGCTACGTCGCCAACCTGGCGCATCATGTGGACGTCGGCGGTGGAGCGCCCGCCTCGATCGGTGCGTTCCGGGAGGTCTTCCAGGAGGGCGTGATCATCCCGCCGGTGAAGGTCGTCAAGGGCGGGAAGATCCTCGACGACGTCTTTCGCCTGATCCTCGCCCAGATCCGATCGAAGCACGAGACGGCGGGCGACTTCCGCGCCCAGATCGCGGCCAATGCGACGGGCGTGAGGCGAATCACGGCGCTCTCGAACCGCCACGGCCGCGAGACCCTGATCGCGACGATGGACGAGCTGCTCGAGTACACGGAGCGGCGCGTGCGTGCCGAGATCGCGCAGCTCACCCCGGGAACGTACGCGTCCGAAGGAACCGTCGACAACGACGGCTACACCGACCTGCCCGTCCGTCTCCAGATCAGGATCGAGATCACTCCCGACGGGGTCCAGTTCGACACGACGGGATCAGACCCGCAGCGTCGGGCGCCGGTCAACTCGACGTTCGCAATGACGTTCTCGGCCTGCGCATACGCGCTCAAGTGCCTGATCGACGCCGACCTGCCCGTGAATGACGGCTTCTATCGGCTGTTCAGTCTCGACGCGCCCGAGGGCACCGTCACGAACTGCACGTGGCCCGCTCCGGTTGTCGGCGGCTGGGAGACGCAGACCCGTCTCGTCGAGGTCATGTTCCGGGCGCTCATGCCCGCATTCCCCGAGCGACTCCCGGCAGGGACAAAGGGCATGATGTGCCAGGCGGGCTTCGGCTCACTCGACCTCGCGAGAGGGAGCTACACGTGTTTCTACGAGGCCCTCGCCGGAGGGTACGGCGGCCGGTTCGGAAGCGACGGCCCCGACGCGGTACAGGCCCACGGTCAGAACACGGAGAACGCGCCGATTGAGGAGACGGAGCTGAACTACCCGGTGCAGATCGCCCGGCTGTCGCTCGTCGAGAACTCCGAGGGGCCGGGCCGTTTCCGCGGCGGGCTCGGGTTGCGCAAGGACTTCCGTGTCCTGCAGCCGACGACGTTCACAATCCTCGCCGATCGCGACCGGAACGGTCCCTGGGGTGCCCTCGGCGGTCACGATGCGAGCGTCGCCGAATACGTGTTGATTCACGAGGGCATTGAGACCCAGCTCGGATCGAAGAGCACGACCGAGCTCGTCGCGGGCGACATCGTCAGCGTGAGGAGCTGCGGTGGCGGCGGGTACGGCCCACCCGAGCAACGAGATCCCGAGCGCGTGCTGCGCGACGTGCTCGAGGGCAAGGTCAGCGCGGGGCGAGCGCGTGAGGAGTATCGGGTTGTGATCGACGATCGCCGCCTCGACGAGTCGGCCACCAACGAGTTGAGGAGAGGAACCGCATGAGCGTGCGTTTGGCGATCGACATCGGAGGCACGTTTACCGACGCGACCCTGATCGACGAGGAGACCGGCGAAGTCGCGATCGCGAAGGTCCTGACGACGCCTGCAGACCCGTCGGAGGGATTCATGGAGGCGGTCGAGCGGGCGCTTGCAGAGGGCAGTGTCGATGCAGGCCAGGTCGGCTTCGTCGTCCACGCGACGACGGTTGCGACGAACGCGATCATCGATGGCAAGATCGCACGCAGCGGCTGCGTCACGACCGATGGGTTCCGCGATCTGCTCGAGATCGCCCGGCAGGTGCGGCCGTCGCTGTACGACACGCAGTTCGAGAAGGCCAAGCCTCTCGTCCCGCGCGATCGCGCTGTCGTCGTGGCCGAGCGACTCGGCCCGAAGGGGGAGGTTCTCAGGCCGCTCGAGGACGAGTCGGTGCGCGACGCCGCCGCGATCCTGCGGCGCGAGGGCGTCGAGTCGGTGGCCGTCTGCCTCCTGCACGCCTACGTCAACCCCGAACACGAGCAGCGTGTGGGAGCGATCCTCGCGGAGGAACTGCCGGGCATTCCCATCTCGCTGTCATCTGACGTTGCGCCCGAGTTCCGGGAGTACCTGCGCGCGTCGACAACGGTGATCAACGCGGTGATCCGCCCTGTCGTCGAGCGGTATCTGCGGCGGATCGAGAGCAGGCTTGAAGCGGCCGGTATCGAGGCGAAGCTCCTCGTCATGCAGTCGAGCGGCGGCATCTTCGGTTCGGATGCCGCGAGCGTGCGCCCGGTGTTCATGGTCGAGTCGGGTCCCGCGGCCGGCGTGATCGCGTCTGCGTATCTCGGTGAGACGCTCGGTCGCCCGGACATCCTGTCCTTCGACATGGGTGGCACGACGGCCAAGGTGGGGCTGATCCAGGGCGGGCGACCGTCGGTGACGAAGGACTACAACGTCGGCGGTCACGCCGGAGCGGGAATCGGTGGGATGTCGCTCTCGGGGTATCCCGTGCGGACGCCCGTTGTCGATCTCGTCGAGATCGGGGCCGGCGGTGGGTCGATTGCCTGGGTCGACTCGGGCGGCCTTCTGCGCGTTGGGCCGCAAAGCGCCGGTGCCGATCCGGGGCCGGTCTGCTACCGCCGGGGTGGTGTCGAGCCCACGGTGACCGACGCGAACGTCGTCCTCGGCCGGCTCAACCCGACGTACTTCCTTGGCGGTGAGATCGGGCTCGACGTGGACGGCGCCGCTCGTGCGATCGAGGAGCGCTGCGCCCGTCCGCTCGGTCTCACCGTCACGGAGGCTGCGAATGGGATCGTGGAGATCGCTAACGCTGCAATGGTCAATGCCCTTCACCTCATCTCGGTGCAGCGGGGGTACGACCCGCGCGACTTCGTCCTCGTCGGGTTTGGTGGGGCCGGACCCGTGCACGCGAACGCTCTGGCGCGCGACGCCGAGATGCCAACCCTGCTGATTCCCCGCAGCCCAGGGATCTTCTCGGCCACGGGGCTCCTCACGACCGATCTCAAGCGCGACACGGCGACCACGATCATGCGCCGTCTCGATGATCTCGATCCGGCCGAGGTCGATGCGGCCTTCACCGAGCTCGAGGCCGCTGGACGGGCCGAGTTGGAAGACGAAGGGCTGGTCGGTGATGCGATCGCGTTCGTCCCGCAGATCGACCTCCGGTACGTCGGCCAGAGCTACGAGCTGACGGTGCCGGCGGGCGACCGGCTGCTCGAACGGTTCCATGCCGAGCACGACCGGACGTACGGCTTCAATGCACCCGAGGAGCCCGTGGAGGTCGTCAGCCTGCGGCTGACGAGCATCGGCAAGATCGCGAAACCGGCGGCTCGTCGGCTCGAGGTGGGGGAGTGCCCGGCGCCGAAGCAGCACAGACCCGTGTTCTTCGCGGAGGCAGGAGCCTACGTCGACTGCCCGATCTACGATCGCTATGCGCTCCCTGCGGGCGCCCGGTTCGACGGCCCCGCGATCGTCGAGGAGTTCGATTCGACCACCGTCGTCCATCCACACTTCGCCGTCACGGTCGACGATGTGGGGAATCTGATCATCGAGAGGGAGGCAGCGTGAGCACGCAGCGGAACCCGGGCGACAGGCTGAAGCCTGCCAGCGCGAGCTATGGAATCGTCCTGTCGAAGAACGTCATGGTCTCCATGCGCGACGGCGTCCGCCTCGCCTTCGACATCTACCGGCCCGCGGGCGACGGAGCGTTCGTCGAGGGCAGCTTCCCGACGATCATGCTGCACACCCCTTACGACAAGACGGACAAGCGCTACGGCGAGATCGCGGACTACTTCGTCCCGAAGGGCTACAACGTCGTCCTCATCGACCTGCGCGACCGCTACCGCTCGGAGGCGTCGGGCGTGTACTACCACGCCGCCACCCCGCACACCGGTCGAGACGGCTACGACATCTGCGAGTGGATCGCCACTCAGCCCTGGTCGAACGGCCGGATCGGAACCGTCGGTAGCTCGTACGCCGCGATCACCCAGGTGCGCACTGCGCTCGAGAGCCCGCCGCACCTGAGCGCGATCTGGCCGGACGTCGTCCCCACGAACAGCTTCCAGAATCAGTGCCGCGAGGGCGGGGCGATGCAGCAGCACATGTTCTGGGCGCTCTTCATCCACGCCCAGGACGCCCAGGAGATCGCGGACGACCCGGAGAAGCAGCAGAACGTCTGGAATGATCTCCGCGACCTGCGCCAGCTCTTCCGAGCGACCCCGTGGACGCGTGGCCAGACATCCCTCCGGCACGTGCCACCGCTCGAGGACTCGCTCCTCGACTACTACACGCGCGGCACCTACGACGCCTACTGGGATCGCGTCGAGCACAACTTCACGCGGTACTGGGATCAGCACGCCGACATTCCCGTGACGCTGTCGACCGGCTGGTACGACCCGTTCCCCGCGGCGGACACCGAGTACTTCGTGGCCATGGCGGAGAGAAACAGCGCCCCTGCGCGGCTCGTTGTCGGCCCGTGGAGCCATGTCGGGATGCGCGGAGACGCCACCTATTGTCTCGACGTGGACTTCGGCGCGACCAGCGCGTGGGGCGTGAAGCGCTATTTCGACGAGCAGCTCGAGTTCTTCAACCGCTGGCTGCCCGACGGTGCGACGGGCCAACCCGCCGCCGAGGCACCCGTGCGGATCTTCGTGATGGGAGGAGGATCCGGCCGGAAGACCGCCGAGGGCAAGCTCGACCACGGCGGGCGGTGGCGCGAGGAGTGGGAGTGGCCGCTCGCACGGCGGGTCGAGACGGCGTTCTATCTCCACGGCGACGGCTCGCTCGTGACCACTCAGCCGTCTGTCGACGCGGAACCGCGCACGTTCGCGTTCGATCCGGCCCATCCGGTACCCACTATCGGTGGCCTGCACTGCTCGATCGGCGAGCTTCCTGCCGACGGTGCAGGAATGGAGCAGGCCTGGGCACGATTCCTCAGCCCGGTCTTGCGGCTGCGCGACCTGCTGACGCCAGGGCCGGCCGATCAGGCCGAGTCGCCTGCGATCTTCGGGTCGGAGGAGCCGTACCAACGTCTGTCCGAGCGGCCCGACGTGCTCATCTTCCAGACGGAGCCGCTCACCGAGCCCGTAGAGGTCACAGGCCCGATGACCGTGCACCTGTGGGTCTCCTCGAGCGCGCTCGACACGGACTTCACGGCGAAGCTCGTGGACGTGCATCCGGCCAACGAGGATTATCCCGCCGGCTACGACATGCTCCTCAACGACTCCGTGATCCGCTGTCGCTACAGGGAGGGCTTCGACCGTGAGGTATTGCTCGAGCCCGGTGTTCCGGTGCCTGTCACGATCGCCCTGCCGCCGACGAGTAACCTGTTCGACGTCGGCCACCGGATCCGGGTCGACGTCTCGTCGTCCAACTGGCCGCGTCTCGACGTCAACCCGAACTCGGGCGAGCCGATGGGGCGGCACACGCATCAGGTCGTCGCGGAGCAAACCGTATACGTCGACGCCGAGCGGCCATCCCGTATCGTGCTGCCGGTGGTCCCCCGCTGAACGAGACCGTGAACAGAGAGGTGGGATGGCGCGAGATTCCGGCCGGGGAGTTCACGATGGGGAGCGACCCGGCCGCGGAGTTTGCGCCCGAGCCGGACGAGGAGCCACAGCACCGAGTGCCGGTCGCAGCCTTCGGGATCGGGCGCACGCAGGTGACGAACGCGGAGTACGCGATGTTCGTCGCGGCGTCGGGCTATCCCGCTCCGTCGCACTGGCCGGACGGGGCACCAACGGCCGACCAGGAGTCCCATCCGGTCTCGTACGTCTCGTGGGAGGACGCACGTGCGTTCTGTGCCTGGGCGGGCGGCTTCCTCCCGACCGAGGCCCAGTGGGAGCGGGCTGCTCGCGGTGACGATGGCCGTACCTGGCCGTGGGGCGACGATGCGCCGACCGCCAACCACGCCACTTTCGCGGCCGCTGGGACGTCTGCGGTGGGCCTGCACCCTGCGGGCGCGAGCCCGTTCGGCGCTCTCGACCTCGCGGGCAACGTCTGGGAGTGGACGATGAGTGCGTACCGCGCGTATCCCTTCCACGCCGCCGATGGCCGGGAGGACGATGCGTCGCCCGGGCTGCGCGTCGTGCGCGGGGGCGCCTACAGCCACGGCCCGGGGGAGATTCGGTGCTCCTACCGGCACGGAATGCTCCCGGGAGCCGTCGACCACTACGTCGGCTTCCGCCTTGCGTGCTTGCCTGAAGCGCGCCTCGTGCTCGATCTCGCTCTCGTCGACGTCCCGGTCGGCGACGTGGTGCTCGGCAACGATCCCCGCCCTTCGCGTGGCGTCGCGCTGCCCGACGAAGCGCCACAGCACGTCGTGCCCGTGCCTGCGTTCGAGCTGGCCGCGACCCCCGTGACGAACGCGGAGTATCTCGAGTTCGTCCAGGCGACAGGCCGCCAGGCGCCGCCGCACTGGACCGGAGGCGCCATTCCCGAAGGCCTCGAACAGCATCCGGTGACGTATGTCGACTGGTTCGATGCGGGCGCCTACTGCCACTGGGCTCAATCCCGCCTACCGACCGAGGCCGAGTGGGAGAAGGCAGCCCGCGGAGCTGACGGCCGGCTCTACCCGTGGGGCGACGACGAGCCGGAGCCGGCCGATAGTGCGTTGAACCAACACAATCTCCGGGCGCTCGCTGCGTTCGGCCTTGGCTCGAAAGGAGGGGCACCGACGATTGTCGGCAGCTTCCCCGACGGGGTGAGCCCCTACGGCGTGCTCGACATGGCCGGGAACGTCTGGGAGTGGCTCAGCACCGAGTATGCGCCGTACCCGTACCGCGCCGACGACGGCCGCGAGAATCAGGAGCGCGAAGCCCCTCGCGTCCTCCGGGGAGGCTCGTTCGCGAGCGGGCGCCCCTCCTTCGTCCGCTGCGCCTCGCGGAGCAGAAGCGCTCCGGGACGCCGCGCAGCGCACATCGGTTTCCGCGTCGCTCGCAACAGCGGGTGAGCCCCGTTTCATGTCGAGCCATTGTGATGGTAGCTTCATGGTATGAGAACTACCATCGACAAGGCAGGGCGCCTGGTCGTCCCGAAGGCGCTCCGAGAGGAGATCGGGCTCCGTGCCGGCGTCGTCGAGTTGACCGCCGATGGCACCGGGATCAGGATCGAGCCCGTAGCCGGTCAGGGCCTCGTCGAGAGTCGCGGGCGGCTGATCATCCCCTCCTCGGGTATCGGTGTCGTTGACGAGCTCGTCCGGGCGCTCCGCGATGCCGACCGGCGCTGATCCCCCTCGTCCGCCGGATCTGCTCGTCGACACGAGCGTGGCGGTAGCGCTTGTCGTCGCCGACCACGAGCATCACGACGCGGTCGTGGCCGCAGTCGGAGCGCGGCGCCTTGGACTCGCGGGGCACGCGGCGTTCGAGACGTTCTCCGTCCTCACGCGCCTGCCACCACCTGCGCGGCGAACCGCGAGCGTCGTCGAGCAGCTGCTTCGCTCCAACTTTCCCGGGTCGCGCTTCCTCGGTGCGCCCGAGAGCGCTGCGCTGCTCGGTCGGCTCGCGAAGCTGGGGATTGCCGGCGGCGCCGTGTACGACGCACTCGTCGGCGCCGTCTCGGTGGCGGAGAACATTCCCCTCGTCACGCGCGACACCCGAGCCGTCGAGATCTACCGAACGCTCGACGTCGACTTCGAGCTGATCGGTTGACGGGGCCGGTTGTGGCACATCCCTCCTAGAAAGGACTGCTTCATGATCGAGTACGTTGACGCCGACCGACTTCGCAACCTCACGCTCGAGCTCGTCGAGATCTCGAGCCCGACGGGTGATACCGCCGAGGTCGCCCGCCTCTACGCCCGACGCCTCGCCGAGATCGGGATGGAGGTAGAGGTGCTCGACGAGGTCTTTCCGGCCACGCCGATCGTGATCGGCCGGCTACGCGGCGGGTTGCCAGGGCCGAGCGTTGTGCTCAACGGCCACCTCGACACGGTGCCGATCCCGCACGATCCCGCGCGGGTCGAGAAAGGCTCGGTCTACGGCCGAGGCAGCGCTGACATGAAGGGCGCACTCGCGTGTGCTGCCGAGACGGCGCGCGTATTGAAGGCGTCAGGCCCGTTCCCCGGCGAGCTCGTGATCATCGCCATTGGAATGCACGAGGCGCCGGGAGGACGTGGCGAGGATCTCACCTGGCTCCTCCGCGAGCACGGATTCCGATCCGATTACGCGGTCGTGTGCGAGCTGAGCGGCGATCGCCTGATCGTGGCGCACATGGGTCAGGTGACGGTCGAGATCACGATCAGCAGGCCCGGTATCGCGACGCACGAGCTGCATGCACCTCCCGGCGGGCCACACCCGATCATGGCGGCGGGCCACGTGATCAATGCGATCGAGGCCCGAAATGCAGAGCTCGCGGTGGTCGAGCATCCATGGGTCGGCGCAGAGACCTACTTCCTCGGTGAGGCGCACGGCGGCGATTTCTACAACCGCCATCCTGTGACATGCCGTCTCGTCGGGACGAGAAGGTGGGCGCCGGGAAACTCGCTCGAAGCTGTCGATGCCGAGTACCGGGCGCTCCTCGCCCCGATCGCGGAGGAGACCGGGTGCTCGATCGACCTCGACCTACAGCTCGTACGCGGCGCCTACTCGATCGAGCCGGAGCACCCACTCGCCGTCGCGCTGCGCTCGGGATACGAGGACGTCACCGGTAACCCCCTGGAGATCACCGGGGTGAAGGTCGTCGCCGACGCAGCGATCTTCCAGAGCGAGGGGGCGATCCCGACCGTCTACCACGGC
>JAJAZN010000334.1 GCA_026785685.1 Thermoleophilia bacterium | reverse complement strand
GGCGTCGGCGGGGGCGGGGGCGGGGGGGGGCGGGGCCCCCTCCCCGTGCCCCGGCGGGGGGCCCCGCCGGGCCGGGCGGCCGGCCGGCCCACCCCGCCCCCCCTTCTCCGTTACCCCGGGCTCTCGGCTGCGGCGAGCAGCACATCCCAGTGGCAGAGCTTGACGCGCGGCCGGCCCTGATTCTCGCCAAGAGCGCGCTCGACGACGTCGATCGCCTCCCAACCCGCATAGCTGATCGGCTCCACGCCCCTTTCAGACAGCGCCTCGGCGATGTCCTCGTCGACCCGCGACGGGAGCAGCCCTGCCTCGGCATCGGCGAGAAGAAGCTGCACCGTCTCGGTCGCATCCTTTTTATTCGTGCCGATCACGCCGCTCGGGCCACGCTTGATCCAGCCCGCACAGTAGAGCCCGGGAATCGGAGCGCCGCCCTCGTCGAGGACGCGGCCCTGATCGTTCTTGATCGTCGCGCGCCACTCGTCGAACGGGACGCCGGCGATCTCCGTGCCGCGGTAGCCGACGCTGCGCAGGACGATTCCGCAGGGGATCACCTCGCGCTCCTCGGTCGGGACGGCGCGGATGTGCCCGCTCTCGTCCGCGACGAGCACGTTGCGCACAACCTCAACCGCCTCGACGCGCTCGTCACCGACGATTGCGACAGGTGAGACGCAGAAACGCAGAACGACACGTTTCTCCTTGCCCGTCGTCGGAGCCGCGACGACCTCTCGCAGAACCTCGACGTTGCGGCGGGCAAGCGCCGTGTCCTCTTCGAGCGCGGCCGCACTCACCGGATCGAGCTCGAGATCTGCGGGATCGACGACGAGATCTGCACCCGCGAGCTCCCGCAACTCCTGCAGCTCGGGCGTCGTGAAAGCCGCCTGGACGGGGCCGCGACGACCGAGAACGACGATCTCCCTGATCCCCGACCCGAGGATCGCTGCGATCGCTTCGTCGGTCGTGTCGGTGGGAGAGATCTCCTCGGAGACGAGGGCGAGCATCCTCGCGACATCGACGGCAACGTTGCCGTTCCCGATCACGACCGCGCGCTCCGACGAGAGGTCGAACGGGAGGTCCTGGAAGTCGGGGTGGCCGTTGTACCAGGCGACGAACTCCGTCGCGGCGAAGGAGCCGGGGAGATCCTCGCCCGGGATGCCCATGCGACGGTCGGCCTGCGCGCCGTAGGCGTAGATCACTGCGTCGTAGTGCTCGGCGAGCTCCTCGGGTGAGATGTCCCGCCCGACGTCGACGTTGCCGAAGAACCGGAATCCGGGCCGCTGCGAGATCTTCTCGAACGCGCGCGAGACCGACTTGATCTTGGGGTGATCGGGCGCGACGCCGAGGCGAACGAGACCCCACGGGGTCGGAAGACGGTCGAAGAGATCGACCTCGACCGGGGAATCATGAGCGAGCAGCGCGCCTGCGGCGTAGAAGCCGGCAGGCCCCGAGCCGACCACGGCAACACGGAGGGGACGCTCGGGGGTCACGCAGCCAGGATAATGATCGGCACAATGGAACACCGGACCGAAGGAACGCCTCGGTGAAGCGGTCGCTGGCCTTCGGCGTGGCGATCGTGGGCGGCGCAATCGGAGTCGTGGCACTCGCGTGGCTCGGCTTCGCCTGGTACGAAAGTCGGCTTCCCGAGACCTACAGCGTGATGGACTACGCGATTCCCGACGTCGGCGGCGCGCCTGCCGGTGCCGATCACATGCACGGAGAGACATCGGTCGTCGCCCTGCACGGACCCACCGGGACGCCACGACGCCGCTTCGTGCTCATCGCCCGGGAGGGATCCGTTCGGCTTGCGTCAGGACGCTCTGTGGATGCGCTCTCGTTCAACGGCTCCGTGCCGGGGCCTGAGCTACGGGTTCGTGAGGGTGAACTCGTGGAGGTCACGCTGAGGAACCAGAACATCGAGCAGGGCGTGACGGTGCACTGGCATGGCGTCGATCTGCCGAATGCCGAGGACGGCGTCGCGGGCGTCACGCAGAACGCGGTGCTCCCGGGCGAGTCACACGTCTATCGCTTCAGGGCCGGTCAGGTCGGGACCTTCTGGTACCACGCTCACCAGGCGTCGGCGGGAGAGGTGCGCCGTGGTCTCTACGGCCCACTCGTGATCGAGCCGCCGAGGGCGCCACAGTCGGGTGCCCGGGACATCGTCGTCGCCGTGCACACGCTTGACGGGACCCCGCTCGTGAACGACACGGACGGCGTCGAGCGTCACGTGGTCGCGCCAGGTGCCGCCGTTCGCCTCCGAGTGATCAACACCGACAATGCGCCGATCCGATTCGGGATCGGCGGAACGCCGTTCCGTGTCGTCGCGATCGACGGAACCGACCTCGTCGGCCCGACGCTCCTCAGGGAGAAGACGATGGTGCTCGCCGCGGGAGGGCGCTACGACGTCTCGTTCACGATGCCGAGAACGCCGGTGAAGCTTGCCGTCGCGGGCACTCTCGTCGGTCTCGCGCTCAGCACCGACGGCAAGGCAGACCCGCCACCGCCAGTGCCCGGGCCGGAATTCGACCCGGTCGTCTACGGCAGGCCGTCGCCGACCCCGGTTGACGTCTCGAGTCACTTCGATCGAGTGTTTACCCTGGACGTGGGCCGGAAGCCCGGATTCCTCGACGGGCAACCCGGCAAGCAGTGGACGCTGAACGGCGGCATCTACCCACGCGTGCCGATGTTCATGGTGGCGAAGGGTGATCGCGTCCGCATCTCGATCCACAACAGAACAGGCGCCGTGCACCCGATGCACCTGCATGGGCACCACATGCTCGTGCTCAGCCGCAACGGCATCGCCGTCTCTGGCGGTCCCTGGTGGAGCGACACGTTGAACGTCGAACCGGGAGAGACCTACGACGTCGCGTTCCGCGCGAACAACCCCGGAATCTGGATGGCTCACTGCCACAATCTCGCCCATGCCGCGGCCGGCCTCACCATGCACGTCGCCTACACAGGGGTCACGACGCCGTTTCAGACAGGCGGGGCCGCGCACAACCACCCAGAGTGAGGTGGTTATGCGCGGCCGCGCGCGTCAGACCGTCGCTTTGGCGGGAGGTTCCGCCGGCTCGGAAACCTCTCCCGCACGCCAGGCGTCGCGGACGATGAGCAGAAGCAGGGCGAAGATGAGCAATGCGTTCACGGGATGGAAGAACCCAATTGCCGCGACCTCGAAACCGAACCAGGCCAGAAGCACCTGCAACGTGAGCAGGAGGAAGAGAAGCCCGTGCTTTCCGAGTCGCCAGCGGCCGATGCCCGCGATGACCCCGATCACGAGGAAGATGAGGCCGAGCAGCCACACGATGTAGCCGAAGCCGGAGTGCAGCCCGAAGCCGTCGAAGAAGATATCCTCGTCGACCGTCTTGCCGTCGCCGTCCACCTTGCCGGCGATGAAGAACGCGCCGTAGCCGGCGAAGCCGACCTGAAGAACGACCGCAACGAGAAGCAGGCCGGCCCACCACTTGTACAGAGTCTTCACGTGCCCTCCTCGGATTGGTGACTGACGGCACAGACCCTACGAGGCGGCGTGCCAGAAGGCAAGGCCGCGGGAGCGACACTCGAAAGAGAGATCCGTCTTCCGTCAGCGGCGAGGAGGTCTACTCAGTGCGAACAGCCGGAGCCGCAGCCGCCGGCAGTGGCGTCGGGAGCGGATTCGCTCTCCGCGCCGTCTTCCACCTGGAAGGAGTGGCCACAGCCACACGAGGAGGCCGCGTTCGGGTTGTCGATCTTGAAGCCCGACTCCTGGAGCCCGGTGAGAAAGTCGACCGTCGCACCCCGGAGGTAGGGAACGCTGAAGGGGTCGACGACCACGCTCACGCCCTCGAGCGTCAACTCGAGGTCGCCCTCGGCTGGCTCCGTGTCGAAGCCGAGGCCGTACTGGAAGCCCGAGCAGCCGCCGCCCTGGATCGCTACGCGCAGCACCATCGTGTCGCCGTCCGGCTCCTCCGTCATCAACTCGCGGATCTTTGCCGCTGCGGTCGGCGTGATCGTCAGCAGTGTCTCGGTGGGGCGCTCTTGGATCTCCATGACAGGAATCCTACCCGAACAGTGTCCCGCGCCCGGAGCGACCTGAGTTTGTAACAGCTGTTTCCCGATGGGTAGAGGGCTAGCACCTCATCTCGTGCCGAGGGCGGCTAGGTGCTAAGTTTGGCGCACCTGCTCCCTGCCGGGGAGGGACCCTCATGCTTTCGGACTGGCTTCCGTTTCTGATCTACGCATTCTTCGCGGCGGTGATTCCCGCCACGATGATCATGGGCTCGTTCCTGTTCGCGACGCGTCCGACATCGCGAACGAAACAGCGGATGATCCCGTTCGAGTCAGGTGTTTCCGAGGGGCCGCCCGCCCAGGATCGTCGCTTCACGGTCAGCTTCTACGTCACAGCGATGCTGTTCATCCTCTTCGACATCGAGATCGTCTTTCTCTATCCCCTCGCTATCCAGCTGAACGCACTCGGCTGGTTCGGGTTGATCGAGTTCCTAACGTTCATCGGGATCCTGCTCGTCGCCTACATCTACATCTGGCGGAAGGGCGCGCTCGAATGGCACTAATGCGGTCGCGACGAACCGTCTGTTCACGACTCGATGTTCGTGGGGGCGCCCGCATTCGCTGGATGGAGTCAGCCGCTGCGCGGCCTGCTGCTCGTTTCCTCCGCTTCGTGGAGGTGACGCGGGGATGAAGAAGCTCCCCCTGATCAGCGACCGCCCCCTGGCACGAGCCGGGCTCAACTCCGAGCGCACCCTGATGCCCAACAAGGGGCCAGGTGTCTTCGAGGAGGAGATCGACGGGATCGAGGACGCTCTCGGGATCACGACGGTGGAGAAGGCGGTCGCGTGGGCTCAGGCGAACTCGATGTGGCCCGACACCTTCGGGCTCGCGTGCTGCGCGATCGAAATGATGTCGATCGTTTCGTCCCGCTACGACATCTCCCGCTTCGGGATGGAGCGGTTCAGCTCGTCGCCCCGGCAGGCCGACCTCCTCATCGTCTCCGGTCGAGTGACGCACAAGATGGCTGCGCCGTTGCGCCAGGTCTACGACCAGATGCTCGAGCCGAAGTGGGTCATTGCGATGGGCGCCTGCGCAAGCTCTGGCGGGATGTTCAACAACTACACCGTGCTCCAGGGCGTCGACAAGATCGTGCCCGTCGACGTCCACGTGCCCGGCTGCCCGCCGCGCCCGGAGGCGCTGATGGAGGGCATCGTCCGGCTGCACGAGAAGATCAAGGCCGGCGTACCGCCCGCCTACCAGATTCGCGGAGTCGCTCAGTGACGACGTACGACGGCGTTCCCGGGCTCGTCGAGACCACCGGCAGCCACGGCGAGACGACCCTCGTCGTCGATGCCGCGCGCATCGTCGAGGCGTGCACCTACCTGCGTGAGGAGCTCGGCTTCAACTTTCTCTCCGACCTGACGCCGACGGACTACCTCGGCTGGGGCTCGCGCGGAGTGTCCGGCTACATCGGCACGCCCGCCGGCCGGGACATGCACGGCCCGGGGACGCAGGGGCTCGCGCGCGTGCCCGACGCCAAGCCGAAGCGCTTCGCCGTCAACTATCACGCGCTCAGGCTCGCCGACGATCCCGTTCGCGTGCGTCTGCAGGCTTGGCTCGACGACGGCGAGGAGATCGACAGCGTCGTTCCCGTCTGGCCCACTGCCGACTGGTTCGAGCGCGAGGCCTGGGACATGTTCGGCATCGTCTTCCGTGGCCACCCGAACCTCGTTCGCATCCTGATGGAGGACGACTGGGAAGGCCACCCCCTCCGCAAGGACTATCCGATCGGCGGCGAGCCCGTCCGGTTCTCGGGGGCCGAGTAGATGTCAGTGATCGAGAACAGGCCGAAGATCTACGAGGGCTCGCGCATCCCGAGCCCGATTCCGACGGCAGTGCTCGTCGACCCGGAGAAGCACGCGCTCGAGGACATCCTCACGATCAACTTCGGGCCGAACCATCCGTCCACCCACGGCGTGCTGCGCCTCGTGGTCGATCTCGACGGCGAGATGGTCGCGGGCATCTCGGCCGTGATCGGCTATCTCCACACGGGCTTCGAAAAGACGATGGAGCAGAAGACGTGGTGGAAGTGCATCACCTACCCCGAGCGCATCGACTACGTCTCCTTCCAGGTCAACGAGCTCGCGTTCGTGCTCGCGATCGAGAAGCTGCTCGGCATCGAGGTGCCTCGCAAGGCGACCTGGATGCGGATGTGCCTCTCCGAGCTGACGCGGATCCACTCGCACCTCGTCTGGCTCGGAACGTCGGCTCTCGAGCTCGGGGCGATCTCGATGTTCTGGTACACGTTCGACGACCGCGACACGACGCTGGATCTCTTCGAGATGGTCTGCGGCACGCGGATGCACACCCGCTACTTCCAGGCCGGCGGTCTCGCCGAGGACATCCCGGAGGGCTTCTACGCACAGGCACGTGAGTGGTGCAAGAAGATGCCGAAGGCGATCGACGAGTACGAGGCGATCCTCGACCGCAACGCGATCTGGCTCAAGCGCACGAAGGGCATCGGCCTCCTGTCCGCTGACGACGCGATCGCGCTCGGCCAGTCCGGCCCCGTCCTGCGCGCCTCGGGCGTGAACTGGGATCTCCGTAAGAACATGCCGTATCTCGCCTACGACGAGGTCTCCTTCGACGTCCCGGTCTTCCCGGAGGGCGATGTCTACGCGCGCTACCGCGTCCACATGGAGGAGATGCGCGAATCCGTGCGCATCGTCTCCCAGTGTCTCGACCGCCTCGAGGAGATGCGCGGCGAGCCCTGGATCGCCGACGATCGCAAGGTCGTCCTGCCGCCGCGCGAGGAGCTCCACACCTCGATGGAGTCGCTCATCCACCACTTCAAGATCGTCACCGAGGGCTACATGGTTCCCGAGGGCGAGGTCTACCAGTGCGTCGAGTCCCCGCGAGGTGAGTTCGGCGTCTACGTCGTCTCTGACGGCGGCCCGAAGCCGTGGCGCGTGAAGTTCAGGGCGCCGAGCTTCGTCGCGCTCCAGGCGACGGCGACCTGCATGACCGACGCGGCGATCGCCGACATGATCGCGATCGTCGGCTCGCTCGACGGTGTCATGGGCGAGGTCGACCGGTGAGCACGCTGAGCCTCTACGACGAGATCCAGGAGATCCGGGCCCGCTATCCCGAGAGCCTCTCCGCCGTGATGCCCGCGCTGCAACTCGCTCAGGAGCGAAGCGGTGGCTGGCTTCCCGAGCAGGCGTTCCGCGACGTTGCGGATGCCCTCGACCTGACGCCCGCGTACTGCCTCTCGATCGCATCGTTTTACGACATGTTCCGCCTCGAGCCCATCGGCGAGACCGTGATCGAGGTCTGCACGAACATCTCCTGCGGCCTCAAGGGCGCGCAGCAGGTGCTCGAGGCGTTCGAGAGCGAGCTCGGCCTGAAGGCCGGCGACACAACCGACGAGTTCACGCTCCGCACCGTCGAATGCCTCGGGGGTTGCGGCTGGGCGACGATCGTCGCCGTCAACAACCGCCACCGGCTGCACGTCCAGGCCGGAGACGTCCCGAGGATCGTTGCCGAGCTGCGCGGGAGCGAGTGGAAGGAGCCGGATGAGCCCGACGCCTGAGATCGTCTTCGCCGGCACAAACGGCGGCGCGCTGACCGAGATTGCCGACTACGAGGCCGTTGGCGGCTTCCAGGCGCTCGCGAAGTCACGCGCCCTGACACCCGACGACGTGATCGCCGAGCTCAACGCGTCGAACCTCCGGGGTCGCGGCGGCGCGTTCTTCCCTACCGGTCGCAAGTGGAGCTTCGTTCCGAAGCCGGACAAGATCGACAAGCCGCACTACCTCGTGATCAACGCCGATGAGTCGGAGCCCGGCACGTTCAAGGATCGCGAGATCATGCTCCGCGTCCCGTTCAGGTTCCTCGAAGGCTCGCTGATCGCGGCGCACGCGATCGAGTCGAAGCACATCTTCATCTACATCCGCGGCGAGTACGAGGTGGAGTTCGAGGTGCTCGTTGCTGCACTCGAGCAGATGCGGGCAAAAGACCTCCTCGGCGCCGTCACGATCGTCGTCCATCGCGGCGCGGGCGCCTATATCTGCGGTGAGGAGACGGCGCTACTCGAGTCGCTCGAGGGCCGCCGCGGCCTGCCACGCACGAAGCCGCCGTTCCCCGCGATCGCCGGCCTCTACGCATCACCCACGGCCGTCAACAACGTCGAGTCGATCACGTCGGCAACGACCGTGATGGAGATCGGCGGCGCGGAGTATGCGAAGCTCGGCGTCGAGAACTCGACCGGCACCCGCGTCTTCTCGCTCTCGGGCAACGTCGTCAACGGGGGAAACTACGAGCTCCCGCACGGCTACCCGCTGCGCGACCTCATCAACGAGCTCGGTGGCGGCATCGCGGACGGCCGCTCGCTGAAGGCCGTGATCCCCGGTGGCTCCTCGACGGTGATCCTCACCGCCGACGAGGCGAACACGGTCACCCTCGATTTCGACTCACTCGTCGGTGCGGGCACGGCAATCGGTTCCGCCGCGGTGATCGCCCTCGACGACCGCTGCTGCATGGTGCAGCTCGCCGTGCGAGTCTCACAGTTCTACGAGCACGAGTCGTGCGGTAAATGCACACCCTGTCGCGTCGGTACGAAGTGGCTGACGAGCATCCTCCAGAAGATCGAGGACGGTCGCGGCACGCAGGCCGACATGAACCTGCTTGTCTCCGTCGCCGAGCGCATCAACGGCAAGTGCCTCTGCCCGCTCGGCGACTCCGACGCAATCGCGGTGATGAGCTACTTCGACAAGTTCCGGGACGAGTTTCAGGCCCACATCGATGAGGGCGGCTGCCCGTTCCACGGCGAGTCGTCACTCGACCATCTCCTTGCCCCCGTCGCGATGCACATCGCTTTGCCTGAGGGCAAAGCGATAGATGGGTTGATCAATGTCTAGCGGGGAACTCGTCACCGTAACCATTGACGATCGAGACGTGGCCGTTCCGAAGGGAACGGGGCTCGTCGAGGCCGCCGCCTCGGCGGGAATCGAGATCCCGGTCTTCTGTTACGAGCCGCGCCTCGGCCCGCCCGTCGGCGCCTGCCGCATGTGCCTCGTCGAGGTCGAAGGTCTGCCGAAGCTCCAGGCCGGCTGCACACTCACCGCGCAGGAAGGGATGGTCGTCAAGACCGCTGCGTCCTCGGAGAAGGCTGCCGAGGGCCAGAACGCGACGCTCGAGTTCATCCTCGTCAACCATCCGCTCGACTGCCCCGTCTGCGACAAGGGCGGCGAGTGCCCGCTCCAGGACCTGACGTTCCGCTACGGGCCGGGCAACACGCGAATGTCGTTCTCGAAGATCACGCTGGAGAAGCCGATTCCGGTCTCACCGCTGATCGCGCTCGACCGCGAGCGGTGCATCCTCTGTTACCGGTGTACTCGCTTCTCGTCCGACGTCGCAGAGGACAACCAGCTCGTCGCGCGCAACCGTGGCGCCCATACCGAGATCACGACGTTCGAGAGCGACCCATACCGCGCACCGTTCTCCGGCAACGTGATCGAGCTCTGTCCCGTCGGAGCACTCACCTCCACCCAGTACCGCTTCGAGGCGCGCCCGTGGGAGATCCAGAACGTGCCAACCGTGTGCGGGCTCTGCTCCGTCGGCTGCAACATCAACGCCACGGTGCGTGAGGGCAAGGTCAAGCGGATCCTCTCCCGGAATCATCCCGAGGTCGACGGCGGGTGGCTGTGCGACAAGGGCCGTTTCACGTATCCGCACCTCATCGCCGAGGATCGCATCACCGAGCCGCTCGTTCGAGGGGAGCTCGGGCTCGAGCCAGTCAGCTGGGATGCTGCCCTCGACCGGGCAGAGGCGCTCCTGCGCGAGGCCGGAACCCGCACCGTCACGGCGCTCTCGGGCACGGAGAGCGTCGAGCAGGCATACGCGCTCGCGCGTCTCCTTCGCGGCGGGCTCGGCGCGCACACCGCAGTCCTGCCCGAATCGACCTCCGACGCTTTGGACGCGTTCCGCCTTCCACTGTCCTCGATCGCGCAGGCCGAGATCGTCGTCATCGTCGGTGACGACGACCTCGCCGACCGCGCGCCGATCGTCGATCTCTGGCTCAAGGCGGCCGGCCGCAACGGCGCCGAGATCGTGCGCTACGGCCCAACGGGAACGGAGCCCACCGGACCGGGCGGTGCAGCCGCTGCGCTTCGCGCCCTCGCAGGAAGCGGAAACGAGCTTGGCGACAGATTACGTGCGGCCGATCGGGCGATCCTCGTATGGTCCGGCTCCGGCGGAGGCGGAGGCGCCCGGCTCGCCGAGGCGGCGCACGCGCTCGGTTTCGCAGAGAAGCCCGGTAGCGGCGCCTTCCATCTCCCGGCAACGCCGAACGGCAGGGGCGTCGCGACGGCCTGGGCCGCAGCCGCCGACGAGGACGAGGCGAATCCGGAGCCGATCGGACTGCTGATCATCTCCGGCGACAGGGCCGCAGCCGATCCTGCAGTGCGCGCGCTCGCCGAGCGAGCCGAGCACGTGATCGCGGTCACGATGTTCCATGATCTCGCCGTCGGGTGGGCCGACCTCGTCCTGCCGGCGACGAGCTCGCTCGAGAGCGACGGGACGCTCCTGAACCTCGAGGGTCGATTGCAGCGCCTTCGCCGCACCGTCATCGCTCCCGTCCCCGACGAGCTCGCCTGGATCTCGCAGCTCGCGGGCCGCTTCGACGTCGAGCTTTCGCCGCATGCGGTCGTCGTCTTCGATGAGCTCTCGGCGGTCGCATTCGGCGGTGTCGACGGCTCCGAGCTGAACGGTACCGCCCCTCTGCCCGCACGAACGCCCTACGAGGCGCCCCCCCCTGCGGCCGAGGTGAAGCCCGCGACGCCGGCGAGGCCCGCCGCCGGGCACTTTCTTGGCGAGCTCCGGCTGCTCCGCTACCGCCCACTCTTCTCCGGCCCGTTCGTCGAGCGCGTCGGTGAGCTCGCGTTCCAGCGACCTCCCGCCGAGCTCGAGCTTTGCACGGCAGACGCCGAACGGCGGTCGATCGCGACCGGCGACCACGTCGTCGTAAAGTCGAACGGCACGTCGGTCGAGCTGCGAGCGCGCATCAACCGCGGCCTCGTTGCGGGTGTGGCGCGGGTCGCCGACGAGCACGCTGCCGACCTGCACCTGCACGTCGAGGTCGTGAAGCCGTGAGCGTCTGGCAGAGCAACCCTGGCCACCGGCTAAAGCCGGCGACCACTCACACGGTGGCCGGCTTCAGCCGGTCGCCCGCGTTGGAGCTTCGCCCGTGACGTTCCCGAACCTCCTCCTCTCCTCAGGCGCGAACGGTGAGCCGTGGTGGATCGCGATCGTCAAGGCGTTCATCGTGATCAACCTCGTCCTCGTCACGTTCGCCTACCTGACGCTCGCCGAGCGCAAGATCATGGGCCGGATGCAGCTGCGCTACGGCCCGAACCGGGCCGGCCCCTACGGCCTCCTTCAGCCGATCGCCGACCTCGTCAAGTTGATTCGGAAGGAGAGCTTCTTCCCGGCGGCCGCGATCGACGTGCTCTACATCTTCGCGCCGTTCCTCGCGGCATTCACCGCTCTCTGTACGTTCTCCGTGATCCCGTACGGCCCCGGCTGGGAGATCAACGGCTACCAGATCAACGGCTACGTCGCCGACCTGCCGATCGCGCTGCTCTTGATCTTCGCCATCGGCTCCCTCGGCATCTATGGCTTCATTCTCGGCGGCTGGGCGTCCGACTCAAAGTACGCGCTCCTCGGCTCGATGCGGACGTGCGCGCAGCTCGTGTCATACGAGGTCGCGCTCGCGCTCAGCGTGCTCGGCGTCGTGATGATGTCGCGGTCGCTCTCCCTCGTCGACATCGTTCAGGCGCAAGCCGACTCCACGTGGTACATCCTCCCGCAGTTCGTCGGCTTCGTCGTCTTCCTCGTGGCCGGCACCGCCGAGACCGCCCGCGCGCCCTTCGACCTGCCCGAGGCCGAGCAGGAGCTCGTCGCCGGCTACCACACGGAGTACGGCGGGATGCGGTTCGGGCTCTTCTCGATGTCCGAGTACATCAACCTGATCACGCTCTCGGCGCTCTGCGTGACGCTGTTCATCGGTGGCTGGCACGGCCCGTGGTTCCCTGGACCGATCTGGTTCGTGATCAAGCTCTTCGTGCTGCTCTTCCTCTTCATCTGGGTGCGGACGACAATGCCGCGGCTCCGCTATGACCAGCTGATGCGCTTTGGCTGGAAGGTGCTGCTCCCGGTTGCGACACTCAACGCTGTGATCACAGCAACTCTGGTCGTGGCGATTTGATGCGGCGTCCCGCGACCCATAGAGCAGCGGCGTCGCGGGACGCCGCACCCGATGCTTGCTGCACAGCGCCCCCGGCACGCGCGCGCCAGGCCGAGCGTTTGGAGGTGGGCGCGTGAGCCCTCAACCGTTCGGCACCCTCAAGGGCTTCGGGGTCACCTTCCGGCAGATCTTCCGGAAGCCGATCACGCAGCAGTACCCGGAGTTCAAGCGGGCCGTCTACCCGCGGTTCCGCGGCCGCCATATGCTGCACCGGCACGAAAACGGCCTCGAGAAGTGCGTCGGATGCTCGCTCTGCGCAGCCGCGTGCCCGTCCGACTGCATTCGGGTCGTCGCGGACGAGAACACCGCCGAGAATCGCGTCTCCGCCGGCGAGCGGTACGCCCGCATCTACGAGATCAACATGAGCCGCTGCATCTTCTGCGGCTACTGCGAGCTTGCGTGCCCGTTCGACGCGATCACACTCGGGAACCAGTTCGAGATCTCCGAGTACTCCCGCGACGACCTGATCTACACGAAGGACATGCTCCTCACCGAGCCGATCAAGCGCGTTCCCGTGCAGGACGCCGATCTCTTCGACACTCCGATCCCCGCCTACAAGACCTCCTCCTAGTGGGAAACGTCCTCGTCTGGGTGATCTGGATTCTCGCCGCGCTCGCGTGCGTCGGTAGCGGCGTCGCGGTGATCAGCTTCACCAACCCCTTCTACTCGGCCCTCGCGCTGATCGGAAACCTCGCTTCGCTCGCGGTGCTGTTCCTGCTCGCATCGGCCGAGTTCGTCGCGGCGGCGCAGATCCTCGTCTACGCCGGCGCCGTGATGGTGATGTTCCTGTTCGTGATCGCATACCTCGGGGGCCGGGCCGACGCGCCCTTCGCCGGAGGCCCGCAGTGGCTTCAGCTCGGATCGTTCGTCTCTGGTGCAGCGATCATGATCGCGGTGATCGTCGCTCTCGTCACGAAGGCCAACGACGGGCTGTCCAGCAGCGCCGACATCTCGCGCTCGTTCGGGAGCCCTGCCGAGATCGGTCGTCTCTTCCTTACGGATCACCTTCTCGCTTTCGAGATCACCTCGATCGTCCTGCTCGTCGCGGCCGTCGGCGGAGTCGTGCTCGCGCTGAAGACCGAGGCGGAGAGCGAGGCGGAGAGCGAGGCATCGTGATTGGCCCCGGAACCAACTGGTACGTCGCGGTCGCCGCGATCCTCTTCGGGATCGGCGTAACGGGCGTGATCCTGCGACGGAGCCCGCTGATCGTGCTCCTCTCGCTCGAGATCATGCTCAACGCCTCGAACCTGGCCCTCGTCGGCTTCTCGCGGCACTTCGGCACGGTCGACGGGCAGATCTTTGCGATCTGCGTGATGGCGGTCGCCGCGGCAGAGGTCGTTGTCGGCCTCGGCCTCATCGTCGCCTTCACGCGCCGGAGCATGCCGCTCGACGTCGACGCAGCCACGGAGTTGCGCGGATGATCGTCGGCTCCTGGGTCTGTCTGCTCGCACCCCTCGCCGGGGCGCTCGCGATCACGCTCGCGGGCACGCACATCTCGCGCTCGACGGCCGCGTGGATCTCGACCGGGTCGGTGTTCGTCGGCTTCGCCGGCGCACTCGTCGCGTTCATCCAGGTCGCGGGAGAGAGTGCAGACGAGCGCTCGCACCTCTCGACCGCCTACACGTGGCTCGGGATCGGGCAGTTCGAGGTTCCCATGCAGATCCTCGTCGATCCTGTGTCGCTCGTGATGATGATGATCATCACCGGCGTCGGCGGCCTGATCGTCTGGTACTCGGTCGGCTACATGAAAGGCGAGGACGAGGAGCGCCGCTACTTCGCCTACATGGCGTTCTTCGTCTTCTCGATGCTCATGCTCGTGATGGGCGGCAACCTGCTGCTGCTTCTCGTCGGCTGGGGACTCGTCGGTCTCGCCTCCTACCTCCTGATCGGCTTCTACCACGACCGCCCCGAGGCGATCGCCGCCGCCAAGAAGGCGTTCATCATGAACGCGATCGGTGATGCCGCGATGGCGCTCGGCTTCTTCCTGCTGATCTCGAAGACCGGGACGCTCTCCTTTTCGGGGAGCTTCGAGGACGCCTCGAGTGGCGCCCTATCGACGAGCACCGTGAACCTCATCGCACTCGGGCTCCTCGTGGGCGCGATTGCGAAATCGGCCCCGCTCCCGCTCCACACCTGGCTCCCGGACGCCATGGAAGGCCCGACGCCGGTCTCCGCCCTGATTCATGCCGCAACCATGGTCACCGCCGGGGTCTACCTGATCGTCCGCACCCACGAGATCTTCGAGGCCGCCCCGAACGTCCAGCACCTCGCGGCGACCATCGGAGGCGTCACGATCATCGTCGCCGGCGTGATCGCCCTCGTGCAGTGGGACATCAAGCGCGTGATCGCGTACTCCACGATGTCGCAGATCGGCTACATGTTCCTCGCGGCCGGGATCGGCTCGTACGGTTACGCCATGTTCCACCTGTTCACGCATGCGTTCTTCAAGGCGCTGCTCTTCCTCGCCGCGGGTGTGATCATCCACCACCTCGCCGGCGAGCAGGACGTCAGGAAGATGGGCGGCCTGAAGAACGTGATGCCGTACACCCATGCGGTGTTCCTCATCGGCGCGCTCGCGCTCGTCGGGATCCCACCGCTCTCGGGATTCTGGTCGAAGGACGGCATCATCTCGGTCGCTCTCGCCGACGGCGGCGCTCTCGGCTACACGCTCGGCGCACTTGGCCTCGTCGGCGCACTGCTCACCGGCGCCTACACCTTCAGGCTCTACTACCTCGTCTTCCACGGCGAGCCGTCCGAGCTCGTGCTGGAGCACGCGGGTGGTCACGGCGCGGGCCACGCGCACGAAGCCGAGAGCGCGCCCGGGCACGACGAGCACGCGCATGGCGAAGGCCCGCTCTCGATGCTCATCCCCGTCGGCATCCTCGCAGTCTTTTCGACGATCGCCGGCTTCCTCGTCATCCCCGGGGTGTGGGAGCCGTTCCTGCACTGGATCGACAGCGTTGCCGAGCCGCTCGTCGTCGCGACCGTCGCCCAGGATTACTCGACGAGCGCGATCGCCGTGCTCCTTGCCGGAACGGGAATCTGGCTCGCTCGGAGCGCCTTCCGCGACGGCGTGGATCTCGTGCCGGAGGGCCGCATCCGCACGATTCTCGAGCACAAGCTCTACTTCGACGAGCTCTATGACGCACTGTTCTCCCGGCCATCCCAGCTCGTTGCGAACCTCCTCCGCGAGAAGATCGAGGAGCCGATCATCCAGGGCTCCCTCGGTGAGATCGGAGACCGCGTCCGCAAAGCGGGGGGCGGGACTGCTCGCCTCCAGACCGGCCTCCTGCGCTCGTACGCGCTCGTGATCGTCGTTTCGGTCGTCATCCTCGTCATCGTCTTCATGGCGGTCCGCTGATGCTGACGAACCTCCTCATCCTGCTCCCGCTCATCGGCGCGCTCGTGATCTGGGTCGCGCCGCTCCCACGCGAGGCAACCGCTGCGCTCGCCGTGCTCATTGCGGTCGCGGAGGTCGTCGTGTGGGTCGTGATGGTTGCAGGGTTCGACTTCGCGTCGCCCGTGCTGCAGGATGCAGCGCAGCGCGCCTGGTTTGGAGACCTCGGCGTCACCTATCACGTCGGGTTCTATGGATTCTCGCTCTGGCTCGCCGGGCTGACGGTTGTCGTGGGCGCTGCCGCGATCGGCTACGGGGCATGGGTCGGACGCGACCGGGCCCGGGCGTACTTCGGGCTCGTGCTGTTCCTGATCGGGGCCGTGGTCGGCGTCTTCTCCTCGCAGGATCTCCTGCTCTTCTACGTCTTCTTCGAGATGATGCTGATCCCGATCTACATCCTCGTCGGCGTCTGGGGTGGGCCGAAGCGGGCGTCCGCGACGATCACGTTCGTGATCTACACGATGGCCGGCTCGTTGCTGATGCTGGCCTCGATCGTGGTCTTCGGCCTCTCGCAAGGCACGTTCAGCCTGATCGACTCGGGCGTGAGCTCGAACGACTGGGTCTTCCTCGGGTTTCTCATTGCCTTTGCGGTCAAGGCACCGCTCCTACCGTTCCACGGCTGGCTGCGCACCGCGTACACCGAGGCGCCGCCCGAGATCGCCGCGCTCCTCTCGGGTGTGGTCTCGAAGGCCGCCGTCTACGGGCTCCTCTGGATTGTGTTGCGGCACTTCCCGGAACCCGTCGACGACTGGCCCACCGTTGTGCTCGTGCTTGCGGCGGCC
>JAJAZN010000333.1 GCA_026785685.1 Thermoleophilia bacterium | reverse complement strand
CCCTCCCGCTCGGGCCCGGCCGCCCCGGCGCGGGGCCGCGCCGCGCCGCCCTGTTCTGGCCTCCCACTCCCCCCGGGGGGGGGCGGCGCGGCCCCCCCCCCACCCCCCCCCCCCCCCCCCCCCCCCCCCACATCGGGCCACGCCAGCTCGAGCCACCAGTAACTGGAGCATTGCGGGGTTCAACTCCTGCGCAGTCCTTCGCCGTAGAGCCGCCTTGCGACCCGCCCCGAGACGATCCGCGGCGACCACTGGACAGAGAGCGAAGAACGGAGCGCCGGAGTGCTCATGCGTCACGTTTCCCTTTCGCTTCGAACGCCAAACGTTCTTCGTTGCGACCCGCAGGCGTGAACCTGTCCATGCCGCGCGGGGCCCGAATCGAGCGTGAATCGGTTTGCCCACCAGCCTGTAGGGTAAGAGGAAGGGGTCCAGATATCCCGACCAGGAGGTGCACGCATGACAACCATCGAGGAATCGATCGACATCGACGTCCCCGTTGCGACGGCCTACAACCAGTGGACGCAGTTCGAGTCATTTCCGGACTTCATGGACGGAGTCGAACGCGTCGAGCAAAAGTCCGACACCCGGCTCCACTGGGTCGCGAAGATCGCGGGGACGAAGAGAGAGTGGGATGCCGAGATCACCGAGCAGCATCCCGACCATCGTGTGGCGTGGAAGGCGCTCGACCAGAACGGCCCGGACGGCGTCGTCACGTTCCACAAGCTCGATGACGTCCGTACGCGCGTGATGGTGCAGATGGACTACGAGCCCGAAGGTCTGAAGGAGTCCGCCGGCAGCATGATCGGCGCCGACGACCGTAGGGTGCAGGCTGATCTCGAGTCGTTCAAGACGATGATCGAGGCGACCGGCCATGAAGCCGGCGGGTGGCGCGGGAACATCGAAAACTAGTCGGAGAACGAGCGGAGTGGCGCGGGTAGGTCGAGTTGAAAGCCCACCCGCGCGACCATCCAAGACGGTCGACACAGACGCCGCTCCGAACCGCCCGGGACTGCAGGGTCGGATGCGACGCATCGGTCTTCGGGTAGCGAACGTCTAACGAAGACGCGACGCATCCGCCCGAGAACGAGTACCGCTGTCGTTCGGCGGCAGGCCCGAGCCGGTTCGCGGTTTCGGCATGTTTATCGTTCCGTCAGCCAGGGAACACCTGACAAGCGGCTGCCAAGGGCGAGCCGAATGTCAACCCAATGGAGGTTCCAATGTCGGAGCACCTCACACTGGAAGTGATCGACGCCGAAGGCGCCGAAACGGAGGCCTATGACAGCCTCCCTCGCTCGACCAGGATGAGCTTGTTACAGCGCGGTCTCGTGGCCGGCGGCACGATCGCCGTGGGCGGCGTCGTGATCGGTGGGCTACCCAAGCTCGTGACGGCCGCACCCTCACCGTCACAGGACGTCAAGGTTCTCAACTTCGCCCTCACGCTCGAGTACCTCGAGGCGGAGTTCTATACGCAGGCAGTAGCGGGAGGAGCTCTTTCCGGCGAACTCCTCAAGTTCGCAAAGGTCGTCAAGGCCCATGAGGCTGCGCACGTCGGATTTCTGAAGTCGGCGCTCGGCGGGAAGGCTGTAGCTAAGCCGACCTTCGACTTCAAGGGGACGACAGACGACCCGGCGAAGTTCCAGGCGACCGCGATCGTGCTCGAGGACACAGGTGTCGCCGCGTACAACGGGCAGGGAGCGAACGTCACGAAGAAGATTCTTGCTGCAGCGGCGTCGGTCGTGTCGGTCGAGGCGCGTCACGCCGCGTGGATCCGGGATATCGCTCGCAAGAACCCGGCTCCGGCCGCGTTCGACGCCTCGAAGACGTCTGCCCAGATCCTGTCCGCAGTCAAAGCAACCGGCTTCATCACGGGGTGACCATGAACATTCAAGAGAACACATCAACACGTGCATTCAACCTCGCAGAGGTCGATCGCGATGGAGCGATCGCCGAGGCGATGGATACGCTCGAGCGGTTCGCCGATTCGAGAGCCGGCTTCCTCCGCAAAGCAGCACTTGCAGTCGGAGGCGTCGTCGGGGGCGGTGCTGCCCTCGGAGCACTTGCCGCACCGGCAGGAGCTGCGACCGCAGGCGACGTCGCGATCCTGAACTACGCGCTCACCCTCGAGTACCTCGAGGCTGCGTTCTATACCGAGGCCGTCCAGATGGGCGCCCTCTCGGGAGATGTTCGCACGTTCGCGCGCATCGTCGGAGCTCACGAGCGGGCACACGTCGCCGCGTTGAAGAAGGCACTCGGCGCGGCCGCCGTTAAGAAGCCCTGGTTCGACTTCAAGGGCACGACCGAGAACGAGGCGGCGTTCCGCAAGACCGCTCAGGTTCTCGAGGACACCGGTGTGATGGCCTATGCCGGACAGGCGCCACTGATCGACTCCGATCAGGTGCTCGGCGCCGCGCTCGCGATCCACACCGTCGAGGCGCGACACGCGTCGTGGATCCGCCATCTCAACGGCGCCTCGCCGGCCCCGGTCGCGTTCGACGAGCCGAAATCGATGCAGCAGGTGCTGGCAGCGGTGGCAGCGACGGGCTTCATCACGAAGACTCCGACGACAACCTCCAGTGGAGGCTCGCCGTCCTTCACCGGTTGAGCGGGCGTCACAGCAGGCGGCGAGGCGGCCTCGAGGTCGTCCTCGCCGCCTGCGCGGGCGTCGTCGCGGT
>JAJAZN010000332.1 GCA_026785685.1 Thermoleophilia bacterium | reverse complement strand
TCTAACGGAGACGCTCGACGAGTACCGTGCCGCCTCGCGGGTCTCTGTGGACGCTTTCCGGATGAGCGAGGACGACCGGCGCGCGCTCGAGGCGCAGGAGGAACTGCTGTGGGGCCTCGAGACCAGCTGGCCTCACTACCGGACGTTCGTCGCGATCCTCGATGGGCAGATCGTGGGCGCTGCGGCGTCGATCTACGGGGCGAACGCCGTGTCCCTTGCGGGCGGGTCGACGCGCGAGGATGCGCGGGGGCGCGGCGCCTACAGGGCGCTCGTGCGGGCACGCTGGGACGCGGCCGTCGAGCGAGGCACGCCTGCCCTCACGGTTGGAGCCGAGAGCATGTCGCGGCCGATCCTCGAGCGGCTCGGGTTCGTCAAGGTCGGTTGGACGGACTGCTTGATCGACCGCTTCGTTTGAAGCCGGGATAGGCGACATCAAGGCCTCATTTGACGAACCACTCTGTGAGCTGAAGATACAGCTGCCGTTGGAAGGCCTGCGTCCCTGGCGCGTACCAGTAAGGCGGATTCCAGCGGATCTGAGCAGACGAACAACGCTCGTACCTAACAGGCGCAACCCCGCTCACCATGCCGGATTGCGCCTGTTCTACCCAGCAGGGGCGGCAGGACTCGAACCTGCAACCCCCGGTTTTGGAGACCGGTGCTCTACCAATTGAGCCACGCCCCTGGGTTGCACGCACCAGTGTAGCCTCGGGATCGTGCAGCGTCGCTTGCTCTCGCTCCTCTTCCTCGCGATCGCGGTCGTTCTCGGCGCTCTCGCGGTGTATTCGATCGCCTCGGGCGGTCGTGCGCTGATCATCGGAATCGCGGCCGCGGGGCTCGCGCTGTGGATGGCGGATCTGGCACGGAAGGCCTGGCCGAGGTCGTGAACGGGTGCAAAGAAGGTTTCTGGCCTCCGCGGCGTATTCTGTTGCAGTGTCCGTAAAGCCTGGAAGTGAGACGCAGGCGCTGTGGCAGGACTACCGGAAGACGCGCGACCAGGCGTTGCGCGACCGGCTGATCCTGACGTATGCGCCGCTCGTCAAATTCGTTGCCGGTCGCCTCGGGGCGACGTTGCCTGCCCACGTCGACGAGCAAGACCTCGTCTCGTATGGCCTGCTCGGCCTGATCGGCGCGATCGAACGATTCGATCCCGACCGCGAGATCAAGTTCGAGACGTACGCGATCAGTCGCATCCGTGGCGCGATCATCGACGAGCTTCGCTCGCTCGATTGGGTGCCGCGCTCCGTTCGCACGAGGGCACGAGAGATCGAGCGGGCGATTGCCGAGCTCGAGCGTCGGCTCCATCGGGCGCCGACGGACGAGGAGATTGCGGACAAGGTCGGGATTACGACGGACGAGCTCGAAAACAGCCTCTCCGAGATCTCCCGCTCCTCGATGGCCGCGCTCGACGAGCTGTGGTCGCCCTCGGGCGGGGGCGATCAGATCGCGCTGATCGACACGATCGAGGACGAGGATGCACCCGATCCGGAGTTTTCACTCGAGCAGAGCGAGATGCGCGAGGCTCTCGGTGACTCGATCGCCCGGCTGCCCGAGCGCGAGAAGCTCGTCGTCACCCTCTACTACTACGAGGAGCTCACCCTCCGCGAGATCGGTGAGGTGCTCGGGGTGACCGAGTCGCGCGTGTCGCAGTTGCACACGAAGGCCGTGCTCCGGCTCAAGGCCCGCCTCTCCGGCGGGATGCGCGAAGCCGCCGAGACGTAGGGCGCGGCAGAGCCCGGAACCCGGGCGGCCGCCTGCAGGCGACCCCCGCCGACGCTCCGCGAGCCTTCGGACGACGCTTCGCCTCGCCGAGGCTCGGCTGCGCATAGCCACTACGTGCGGCAGTGCTCGATGGGTCTGCATGGATCCGCGGCCTCCCTTTAGACTCGCGGTACCCCAGACATCGCGAGGAGGAACGGACGCCCATGGCCGCAATCGAGCCCGGAAAGATCCGAAACGTCGCCGTCGTCGGTCATCGTGGAACCGGCAAGACCTCACTCGTCGAAGCGCTGCTCTATCAGACCGGGGAGATCAACCGCCTCGGCGCGGTCGACGCGGGTACGACCGTGAGCGACTGGGACGAGGACGAGCAGAAGCGGCGGATGTCGATCTCGCTCACGCTTGCTCACGCCAACTGGCAGGGGCGGAAGCTGAACTTCATCGACGTTCCCGGCGACCCGAGCTTTCAGGGTGAGGCTCGTTGCGCGCTCCGCGTCGTCGAGGGAGCGCTCGTCGTCGTCAACGCCGTGATGGGCCTCGAGGTCGGCACGGCGCGGGTCAAGCACCTCGCCGACGATCTCGGCCTTGCGCGCGTCCTGTTCGTGAACATGCTCGACCGGGAGCGCGCCGACTTTTACCGCGCGCTCGCTCAGATCCAGGAGCAGTTCTCGTCCCGCTGCGTCGCCGTCCATCTGCCGATCGGCGCCGAGCACGAGCTGACTGGCATCGTCGACGTCCTCCACATGTGCGCCTACACGAGCCCGAACGGCGGCAAGGAGGGCGAGCCCACAGCGATCCCCGAGGAGATGATGGAGCTCGCGCAGGAGTATCGGGAGAAGCTCCTCGACGAGGTCGTCCAGACCGACGAGGCGCTGATGGAGCAGTACCTGGGTGGGGAGGAACTGGACGCCCATGCCGTCGCGTCCGCGCTCAAGCTCGCGATCACGAAGGGCGAGGTGTTTCCCGTCGCGTGCGGAGTTGCGACCAAGAATCTTGGTACGCATGCCGTGCTCGATCTCATCGTCGAGGGCGTTCCTTCGCCGGCGAAGAAGGGCGCCCCGATCGAGATCGAAGGGGCAGAGACGGCCGCGTTCGTCTTCAAGACGCTTGCCGATCCCTTCGCGGGCCGGATCAACCTCTTTCGAGTCCTCCGGGGCGGGGTGACCGCCGACTCGACACTTCTCGATGCGCGCGGCCATGCCAAGGAGCGGATGGGGACGCTCCTGCAGTTGCAGGGCAAGGAGCACGCGGGCGTCAAGGAGTTTGGCGAGGGCGACATCGGTGCCGTCGCGAAGCTGAAGGACGTGCGTACGGGCGACCTTCTGACCGACAGGGAGATCGGTGCGGATCTCCCCGAGATTGTTTTTCCGGAGCCGGTGATGAGCTTCGCGATCACGCCGAAGACGAAGGGCGAGGAGGAGAAGGTTGCTGCTGCGATCCGCCGCCTCGCCGAGGAGGACCCCACCCTGCAGCTGCGGCGCGACCCGCAGACGGGCGAGGAGATCCTGTCGGGGATGAGTCAGATGCACGTCGAGGTCGCTCTCGAGCGAGCGAAGAGGCGCTACTCGGTCGACATCGAGCTGCACCCGCCGCGCGTGCCGTATCTCGAGACGATCCGATCCGAGGCCAGAGCGCACGGCCGTTACAGGAAGCAGACCGGAGGTCGCGGCCAGTTCGGTGACTGCCACATCGTGATCGAGCCGATCGCCGGAGGCGTGGGGTACGAGTTCGTCGACAAGATCGTCGGTGGCGTGATTCCCCAGAGCTTTCGGCCGGCTGTCGACAAGGGTGTCCAGGAGGCGATGGCGCACGGTGAGCTTGCCGGCGCGCCCGTTCAGGGCGTCCGGGTCATGCTCGTTGACGGCTCGTACCACAACGTCGACTCGTCAGAGATGGCGTTCACGATCGCCGGCTCGATGGCGTGGAAGGAGGCCTATGCGAAGGCCTCGCCCGTGCTGCTCGAGCCGATCATGGAGCTCGACGTGACGGTGCCCGACGAGGCGGTCGGCTCGGTCAACGGAGACCTCAATTCGCGCCGGGGAAGGCTGCACGGGATGGAGCCGGCCGCGGGCATGACGACGATCAAGGCCGAGGTGCCGATGGCAGAGTTGCTCACGTACGCGCAGTCGCTGACCTCCATGACCGGGGGGCGCGGAGAGTACTCGATGCACTTCCTCCGCTACGACGAGGTGCCCGCCCATGTGGCGCAGAGAGTGATCGACGAGACCCAGAAGGCGCGCGATCTCGTCCACGCCTGACGGACATAATTGGAAAGTCCCTGCATCGGGGCTATAGTGGTCGGCCCGTGCGCGTGATCAAGACAACAGCCACACGAACCTGCGTCGTCTGCGAGCGCACGATGCTCCAGGGAGAGCACGCGCTCCGCTACTCACGCGACGGCAGCACCTTCGTCGACGTCTGTCCGCTCTGCTCCGACACGGCGCTCGACTACGGATGGACGAGAGAGGGCGTACCCCTCTCTCCGTTGTTCCCGCAGCCTGCCCGCCGCCGTCGGCAGAAGTCGATGTGGCAGACGCTCCTCGGCACGCGTGACGAAGAGGTCGAGCCGGTGATCAGCGAGCCGATTCTCCGCAGGCTCGGAAACGGCGAGATGGCCCTTGTCGAGGCAGCTGAGCTCTTCAACGCGACGCAGTTCCGTCGCACGATCGCCGGTGTCGCAAAGGCGCTTGGTGAGCCGCAGGCGTCGATCACGCCGCTCTCCGGCGTCAACTCGGAGATGGTGCTCACGTTCGCCTGGGACATCACCTGGTACCAGTACCGCGTCTCGCCCGAGTCGGCCCAACCGGTGCGAGTTTCCGAGCGCGGGCAGGACATCGCCGATCTCGACCCGACCTTCCAGCAGTGGAACGCCACCGTGACCGACGATGGTCGGCTGATTCCCGAGATCGAGCGCCTCTAGTGGCCGCTCCGGGAAATTCTGTCACGCTTCGCGTGGCTGCAAACGCATCGCAGGGCGTCGTCCTCGGTCGCCCCGGTACAGCCCAGTACCGGGACTCGCTGCGTTCTCGCCCAGCTCGGTTTTCGCCGGCGAACCACGTCAGGATTTCCCGGAGCGACCACTAGCTTGAGCGCCTCGGATCAGGCACGAACGCTGCTCGAGCAGCTCGGCGTCGACGCAGCACGCTTCATGGCCGGCGACCTCGTCGTGCGGACGCCCATCACCGGCGAGGAGATCGCAAGCGTCGCCCGTACGGACGCTGGCGCCACCGACGCGGCCATCACGCGCGCCACGCATGCCTTCGCTGCTTGGCGTGATCTCCCTGGGCCACACCGGGGCGAGCTCGTTCGCCTCTTCGGCGAGGAGCTTCGTCGTGAGAAGGACGCGCTCGGTGGTCTCGTAACGCTCGAGGTGGGGAAGATCGCCCAGGAGGGCCTCGGCGAGGTGCAGGAGATGATCGACATCTGCGACTTCGCGGTGGGGCTCTCACGCCAGCTCTACGGACGCTCGATCGCGTCCGAGCGTCCCGGTCACCGGTTGACGGAAACGTGGCATCCGCTCGGACCGGTCGCCGTGATCAGCGCGTTCAACTTCCCCGTCGCGGTGTGGAGCTGGAACGCAGCCCTCGCACTCGTTTGTGGCGACCCCGTGATCTGGAAGCCGTCGGAGCGCACGCCGCTCACCGCGCTCGCCTGCATGTCGCTGTTCGACCGTGCGGCGGAGCGGTTCGGCGGCGTGCCGGCCGGTCTCGCCGAGCTCGTGATCGGCGGCGCCGACCGGGCCGTGCAGCTCGCGGACGATTCCCGTATCCCGCTCGTCTCTGCGACCGGATCGACGCAGATGGGCAAGGAGCTCGCCCCCCGTATCGCAGCCCGCCTCGGCCGCTCGCTCCTCGAGCTCGGCGGCAACAACGCTGCGATCGTGGCGCCGAGTGCCGATCTCGACCTCGTCGTGCGCGGCGTGCTCTTCTCGGCCGTCGGCACGGCCGGCCAGCGCTGCACCAGTCTGCGGCGGCTGATCGTGCACGAGTCGATCGTGGACGATGTCGTCGCACGGCTCGCAGACTCCTACGGGAGCGTTCCGGTCGGCGACCCCCGCGAGCCAGGCACGCTCGTCGGGCCGCTGATCAGTGGCGAGTCGTTCGAGCGCCTCGAGGCTGCTCTCGACGAAGCACGGGCGGACGGCGGCGATGTCGTCGCCGGAGGCGGCCGCGCGCTGGCCCATGAGCTTCCGGATGCCTGGTACGCCCAACCAACCCTCGTGCGCATGCCGTCCCAGACCGCAGTCGTCGAGCGTGAGACGTTCGCGCCGATCCTGTACGTGCTCACCTATTCCGAGCCCGACGAGGCGATCGCACTCCAGAACGGCGTCCCGCAGGGACTCGCCTCGTCCATCTTCACTACAGATCTCCGCGAGGCCGAGCGCTTCCTCGCGAGCGCAGGCTCCGACTGCGGCATCGCGAACGTCAACATCGGGCCGAGCGGCGCCGAGATCGGCGGCGCGTTTGGCGGTGAGAAGGAGACCGGCGGCGGCCGCGAGTCGGGCTCCGACGCCTGGAAGGCCTACATGCGGCGCCAGACCGCGACGGTCAATTACACGAGCGATCTCCCCCTCGCCCAGGGCATCGTCTTCGACGTTCCCTGATCGGCCGTGCGGTCTCTTCTGCGAAGCTAGCCCGATGCTCGTGAAGCTCTTCACTGACGGTGGCGCCCGGGGTAACCCCGGGCTGGCCGCGGCGGCGTTCGTACTCCAGGACGCTGACGGCGTGGTGCTCGACGCGCGCGGTGATGCGATCGGCGTGCAGACGAACAACGTCGCCGAGTACACGGCGCTCCTCAACGGCCTTCGCCGGGCGGCTGAGCTCGGCCTCACCGAGATCGAGGTCGTCTCCGACTCCGAGCTGATGGTCAAACAAATGCGTGGCGAGTACAAGATCAAGAATGCCGCCCTTCGCGAGCTCAGCACCGAGGCCGCGCACCTCGCCCGCGCGGTCGGCGATGTGCGCTACACCGCCGTGCGCCGCGAGCACAACAAGCTCGCCGATAAGCTCGTGAACGACGCGCTCGACGCCGCGTAGGGTCGCACCGGTCGCGCGCCTCCGGTATCGTTGAAGGTGATGTTCAGCGACGCGCGCAGCGATCGTTCGGCCGCACTCGGCCTGCTAGCGCTTGCCCTCCTCCTTCCCCGCTAGGGGATCGAGCGACGACATACCCATGCCCGTGCACCCGCACCCACAGGGAGAAGTTCGTCTTCCGGAGGAGTTGAGCTGAATGACCGACACGATGCCGTTTCAGAAGTACCGTCCATACGAGACCGTTTCGCTGCCCGACCGCACGTGGCCGGACAGGGTTCTCCACCGCGCTCCGATCTGGTGCTCCACCGACCTTCGTGACGGCAACCAGGCCCTCGTCAACCCGATGGACGCCGGGCGGAAACGGCGCTTCTTCGACCTGCTTCTCACCCTCGGGATCAGGGAGATCGAGGTCGGCTTTCCGGCAGCCTCGAAGGCCGATTTCGACTTCGTGCGGACGCTGATCGATCAGGAGCTGATTCCCGACGGCGTCACGATCGCGGTGCTGACCCAGGCGCGACCGGAACTGATCGAGCGCAGCTTCGAGGCGATCGAGGGTGCGAAGCGCGCGATCATGCATCTCTACAACTCGACGTCGGTCACTCAGCGACGTGTCGTCTTCCGGATGGAGCGCGAGGGGATCACGGAGCTTGCCGTGAACGGCACGGCGCTCTGCAAGCGCCTTGCGGGAGAGACGGCGGCGGAGGTGGTCTTCCAGTACTCGCCCGAGAGCTTCCACCACACCGAGCTCGACTACGCCGTCGAGATTTGCGAGCGCGTGGCGGAGGAATGGGGGCCGACGCCGGATGCGAAGATGATCGTCAACCTGCCGACGACGGTCGAGCAGTTTCCGCCGAACGTCTATGCCGACCGGATGGAGTGGTTCGGGCGACACTTCTCGTTCCGCGACGCCTCGATCCTCTCGGTCCATCCGCACAACGACCGTGGCACGGCCGTTGCCACCGCCGAAATGGGGCTGATGGCCGGCGCCGAGCGGGTCGAGGGGACGCTGTTCGGGAACGGTGAGCGAACGGGCAACGTGGACATCGTCACGATTGCGCTGAACCTCTTCACGCAGGGCGTCGATCCGCAGCTCGACCTGTCGCAGATCGACGACGCGCGCGAGATCGTGGAGGAGTGCAACGAGCTTCCCGTCCACCCGCGACATCCCTACGTGGGCGAGCTGGTCTACACGGCGTTCTCGGGCTCACACCAGGACGCGATCAAGAAGGGGATGGATGCGCAAGCCCGTTCCGGCTCGGAGGTCTGGGACGTACCGTACCTCTCGATCGATCCGAAGGACGTGGGGCGAAGCTACGAGGCGATCATCCGCGTCAACTCGCAGTCCGGCAAGGGTGGTGTCGCATACCTGATGGCCGTCGACCACAACCTCGAGCTGCCGCGCGGCCTCCAGGTCGACTTCGCACGGCAGGTGCAGCGGATCACGGATGCGCGTGGGGGAGAGCTGACCGGAGGCGAGTTGATGGAGGCGTTCACCTCCCACTATCTCGCCCACGTCTCGCCGTACGAGCTCCTCGCGTACACGCACTCGAGCGAGGAAGACTCCGACCAGATCGCGGCGCGCGTGAAGGTCAACGGCGAGGAGCGCGTGATCGAGGGCGAGGGCAACGGCCCCCTTGCAGCGCTCGTCGACGCATTCGAGAAGGCGTTCGGCATCTCGATCGCGATCCGCGACTACCACGAGCACGCCATGTCCGCGAGCGCAGATGCGAAGGCCGCTGCCTACGTCGAAGCCGACGTCGGCGACGAGGCGTTCTGGGGCGTCGGCGTCCACGGCTCGATCCTGACCGCGTCGCTGCGGGCGATCGTGAACGCCGTCAACCGAGCCGAGGCGGCGCGCCGGGTCGCCGACGCAACGGTCGAGGCCTTCGAGGGCGCCTGACCGCCGCCGGCGCCCGTTCGGGGGCGCTGAACCGTCGCTAATTGGTTCAGGTCGGGGCTCGGATCTGTCGCTTCTGCCGCTTCAATTTCGAGACCGGTATCGGTGTCGATGGGGTCGAGAGAGGGGTGGACGTCAACCCGGTCATCGAGCCCGCCAGCACGGGCGTCCGGAAGCCACCGCTGCATGTCCGAGCCTCGGCATCCCGGTCGTTTGCGCTTGAATCGGCCTGGAAACAGCTTGAAGCTGGTCAGGTGAAATTTGTCCTCGATCAAGGATTCGAGGCGGTAAAGACCGCGCGAGATTCTTCGACGCTCGCGAATCTCGCGGCGCTCGCCGCTGCTGCAGCGGCGGAAGCGAATTTCCGCGCGCGGCTCGCGCTGTCAGGTTCGGACCGATGCGACGCCGTCTGCCTCGACGAGCAACTCGGTGAGGGGTTGAGCGTGGTGGGCGCGGATCTTGTCTGCGAGGTTTCGTTCCCGCC
>JAJAZN010000331.1 GCA_026785685.1 Thermoleophilia bacterium | reverse complement strand
CGGTCGGGGCCGCTCCATTGGACACTACCCGCTCTTGCTGTACTACCGCCTTGGTGCCTGCTCTGACCCCCGGGGCTGGCTGGGGTCCCCACCAGGCCTGGCCGGGGACAAGAGGCTTCTTGATGATCAGCGGCTCGAGGAACTTGATCGCCTGCTCGCAGCCGTCCTCCTCGCTCATGACCGGGTCCTCGTGCTCGAACGAGAGCACGTAGTCGTACCCGACCTCGAGGAGCGCTGTGATGACGCGGCGCCATTCGACGTCGCCCCAGCCCGGCACCCGGTAGCGGGCGGCACGATCCTTGCGCTGCCAGGAGCCCGTCCCGAGGACGCCGTCGATATGCAGAATGTCTTTCTGTAGCTCCCAGTCTTTTGCGTGAACGTGAAGGATGCGGTCGCCGAACTCCTTGATGAACACGACGGGGTCGATCATCTGCCAGACGAGATGGGATGGGTCGAAGTTGAAGCCCCAGTCGTCACGATCAAGCCGCTTGATTGCCTCGCGCGCGGTGTAGACGTTGTAGGCGATCTCGGTCGGGTGCACCTCATGTGCGAACTTGACGCCTAGCTCCTTGAAGCGGTCGAGGATCGGGTTCCAGCGCTCAACGAAGAGATCCCAGCCCTTTTCGTAGATGTCGAGACGCTGAGGCGGCCAGATGTACCAGCTCTCCCAGACCGTAGAGCCGAAAAAGCCGGTGATGACCGGGATCTCGAGGTCCGACGCCACCTCGGCGGTGCGGATGATGTGCTCGGTGCCGGATCTGACCATCTCTTCCTTGTCCGACGTACCGGCCCACTCGTCGAGCGAGCTGTCGGAGAACGGCAGCACCATCTGCGACGAGAGGTGGTTCGCGAGTGCCGAGACCTCGATACCGTGCGACGAGAGCATCTTCTTGAGCTCCCGTCCGTAGGCCGGGTCGCCGGCGGCGCGGTCGGTGTCGAAGTGGTTCGACCCGCGCCAGGCGGCGAGCTCGAACATCTCGTACCCGAGGCCCGACGCGTACTCCGCAACCTCCTCCAGCGGCTTGTCGTTGAAAACGACCGTGAGCAGGCCGATCTTCATGCTGTCTCCCTTCCGTTCGTTGAGTACACGCCCGCAGCTCCGAGCCGCGGATCCATGACGACTTTGATTCCCTTGCCGGCCCGGAGGTCGGCGAAGACACGCTCCCAGGCACCGAGCGGCACGACCTCACTGACGAGCGGCTCCAGGTCGATCGCCTTCTCCTCGATCAGCCTCATCGCCCGGCGCCACGAGCGAGGAGTCGACGCGAAGCCAGATGTGATCACGAGCTCTTTCTCAAAGAGCCGATCGAGGGGCACCTCGACGTCGCGGCCGAACACCCCGATCTGGACGTACCGGGCACCGCGCGCAGCCGCCTCGAAGGCCGTTCGAGCTCCTCCGGCGGCACCCGAGCACTCGATCACGACACTCGCCGACTGTGGCTCCGCCTGCGTACCCGTCACGAATCCGAGCTCGCGCGCGGCTTCGAGCCGCGCAACGTCAGAGGCCAGGCCGACGACGGTCACTTCGGCGCCATGGGCGCGCGCAACCTGGGCGGCAAGGAGCCCCACGGGGCCGGGACCGATCACGAGGACGCGGTCGCCGGCGGCGACAAGCGGTGGATCGCAGAGACAATGACAGACACATGCGAGCGGCTCCGCGAGCGACGCGGCGTGGTCGCCGAGCCAGTCGGGGACGGGATGCACGTTCTGGACGGGCACGATCACGAACGGAGCAAATGCGCCGTCGGCGAAGGAGCCAATTGAGCGACGCTCGGGGCAGAGGTTCGGCCGGCCATCGCGACACCACGCACAGACGTGGCAGGTGGAGTAATACGTCTCCGAAACCACCCGGGCACCCACCCAGCTCGGGCTCACGTCCGCACCGACGAGGTCGATACGACCGCACACCTCGTGACCCATTGTGACGGGGGGGGCACTGCTGAACTCGTCCGCCTCGATGTGGAGGTCGGTGCCGCAGATGCCGGCTCCGAGTACCTCGAGGCGCACCTCACCAGGGCCTGGCTCACGCTCCGGCCGTTCGGAGAGGCCAACGTTGCCGACTCCGACGCGCAGCTTGGTGACTCCGATCATGGCGCGAGACGGCCCGAGTCGACGCCGTCGATGACCTCCTCTAGGAACACGCAACTCCCTCCATCTAGACGGCCGCTTCCGACTCTAGTCGAACTGATTCAAGGGTGCAAATAAGAGCCTGATGTGCAAATGGTGACCACTTAGCTCACCCAGCCCCGTCACCCCCGACGACGACGAGATAGAGCGCAGTGAGTTCGGCGGGGCCGACGGGGACGGGGTTCGTCGGGATGTTGCGACTCTTCATCGCATCCTCGACGAGTTGAGGGATGTCGACGTCCGCGGGATCGACGCCCCACTCGCGTAGCGTCGCAGGGATACCGATGTCGGCGCAGAGCATGCGCACGGCCCCCACCCCGAGATCCGCAGCGGCCTCCGCGGAGAGCCCGGTCACGTCCTCTCCGAGCGCCTCGGCGATCTCACCGAGCTTCTCCACACATCCGGCGCGAATCGCATGAAGGCCGGCCGGAAGGAAGATACCGTTGGCCACCCCGTGCGGAACATGGTGGCGCGCCGTCACCGGAGTCGACGCCGCATGGACGATCGCGTTCCCGTTGATGTTGAACGCGATCCCGGCCATCATGCTCGCGAGCGTCACCTGCGCAACGGCCTCTGGCTCGCGGTCCGAGACCGCAGTGCGCAGATTGTCGCCAATCATCCGAATCGCTGCGATGTTGAGCGCGTCGAGCACCGGGTCGGAGCCACGGTTGACGTACGACTCGACCGCATGAGCGAGGGCGTCGATTCCGGTCGAGGCGATCACCCCGGCCGGCGCTGACGAAACCAGGTCGGGGTCCACGAGACCGACGTCCGGCGCGATGTGAGGAGACACGACAACGAGCTTGAAGTCGAGATCGGGATCCGTGATCACGGCCACGGACGTGACCTCCGAGCCCGTGCCGCATGTCGTCGGCAAGCAGACGAGGGGCGG
>JAJAZN010000330.1 GCA_026785685.1 Thermoleophilia bacterium | reverse complement strand
GGTCTGGCCCCGCCGCAACCTGCGCCCCCCCCCGGCTCACGCCGGCCACCGACGCTCCTCATACTCCGGCGGCCTCGAGCGAGAGACGCCGATCCTCGGCCTGGATCGCCTCCGTGAACTGCTCGAGGTCGCCGTCGAGGATCTGGTCGAGGCGATGCACCGTCAGCTTGATCCGATGGTCGGTGAGCCGGTTCTCGGCAAAGTTGTAGGTGCGGATCTTCTCCGCCCGCTCCCCCGTCCCGATCTGCGACTTGCGGGCGGCAGAGAGCCGCGCCTGCTCCTTCTCGCGCTCGAGCTCATAGAGCCGGGCGCGGAGAACGCGCATAGCCTTCTGGCGGTTCTGGAGCTGGGACTTCTCGTCCTGCATCGCGACGACGACGCCCGTCGGCAGATGGGTGATCCGGACCGCCGAGTCGGTCGTGTTGACGCTCTGGCCGCCAGGGCCGGTCGACCGGTAGACGTCGATCTTGAGGTCGCTCTCGACGATCTCGACCTCGACCTCCTCGGCTTCTGGCATGACCGCAACCGTCGCGGTCGAGGTATGGATGCGCCCCTGGGACTCCGTCTCCGGAACTCGCTGGACACGGTGCGTCCCGCCCTCGTACTTGTAGACCGAGAACGCCCCGTCTCCCTTGACCGCAAAGACGACTTCCTTGAAGCCCCCAGTCTCGCTCTCGTTCGCAGAGAGGATCTCCGTCTTGAACCCTCGTCGCTCGGCGTACCGCGAGAGCATCCGGAATACGTCGCCCGCCCAGAGCGCAGCCTCGTCCCCTCCGACGCCTTGCCGGATCTCGACGATCACGTCCTTGGAGTCGGCCGGGTCGCGCTCGACGAGAGCCGCCTTCAGCTCCTCTTCGAGGCGCTCGATGTCGCTCTCGAGATCTCCTGCCATCGACGCCAGCTCGGGGTCGTTGCGGACATCCTCGAGGTCGACGCGTGCCTCCTGCCAGGCGACCGCAAGCTTGTACGGCGTCTCGAGCTCCTTGAGGCGCCGACCGATGTCGGCCGCCTCTCGGTGGTCGTTGTAGACCGCAGGATCGGAGAGGCGCGCCTGCAGCTCGGTGTACGAGCGCTCGAGCTCGTCGACGAGTGGATCGATGCCGGCCATGCGCCGATGGTAGCCGGGCCGGGCGGCCGGCCCCAGCCTGTCGTCTGGGCTTCGCGGCGATTGAGCTCAGGCGAGCGAGGCCGAGACTCCCACGGTTGCGGTTCCGCGGATGAGCGCCGAGAACGGGCAGCCCGCGTCGGCCGCCTCTGCCGCCTGGGCAAACGCCGCCTCGTCACAGTCCGGCACCTCGCCGCGCACCTCGATCTGCGAGTGGACGATCTGGTGTCCCTTCCCCTCGACCTCGTCCACCGTCACGGTGATGCGCGTTTCGAGGCTCGTGGGGGGCGTCCCGGCCTGCGAGAGCTCAGTCGCAAGCGACATCGTGAAACAGCCTCCGTGCGCGGCGGCCAGCAACTCCTCGGGGCTCGTCTTCTCCTCCGGGGCGCTGATCCGAGACGCGACCGTGAAAGCGAGGTCGGCGAATGCCGTGGATGATGCCGCACTCAACATCCCGCCGCCGCGGGCGACGTTGCCTTGCCACGTTGCGTTGGCCTCGCGAACGATTCTGGGCATCGGGCTCCTCCTTCGCTTCGGGGATCTAGGTCGTCTTGCGGGCGAGGCACGCCCAAGGGTGTGCCTCGCCCCTACGCCATTACCTCAACGCGGGACTCGGCCCGCAATTCGTCCTCACTCTCGGACTGCTCGACGCGGATCACCTCTTCGAGGGCACGGATCGAGACCTCGATCTGCTCGAGATCCGGCTCGCGAGTCGTGAGCCGTTGCAGCCAGAGGCCCGGCGCCAGAGCGGCCATGAGAACGCGGTTGTCCTGGTGCTTGCCGGCATACCGGATCAACTCGTACGCGAGGCCGGCGATCACGGGCAGCAGCAGGATCCTGCTGATGATCAGCCAGTACCAGACGGGACGCCCGACGAAGGCGAAGACGAAGATCCCGATCACCATGACCCATAGCAAAAAAGCAGTTCCGCAACGTGGGTGGATCAAACTGAACTTCTGCACCTTCTCTGGTGTCAGTTCGGAGCCGGCCTCGAGCGCGTTGATCGCCTTGTGCTCGGCAGCGTGGTACTGGAAGACGCGCTTGAGATCGGGCAGCAGGCCGATCAGCACGATGTAGAGAATGAACACAGCCACCCGGATGAGCCCTTCCACGACAACGAACAAGTACGTTCCGTCAATCGGGAGCCAGCTCGTGAGGAGCGCCGGGCCAACCTTGAAGAGCATGAGCGCGAAGCCGATCGCGAGCACGAAGGAGAAGATGATCTGCCCCTTCGAGATCTCGGTCGAGACCTCGGCAGCCTCTCCTTCTGCGCCCTCCTCCCGCTCCTCCTGCATGGCGTAGTTCGCGGAGATCGCGAGGGCGCGGAAGCCGATCGCGAGCGACTCGCCGAGCGCGATGACGCCGCGGATCACGGGCAGCCGCCAGAGGCGATTCCGCTGCATCGGTGAGCTCACCTTCGTCGTCACCGCGACGATTTCGCCGTCAGGCGTCCGGACGGCGACAGACCAGACTGCGGGTCCGCGCATCATGACCCCTTCGAGTACGGCTTGACCGCCGTACGAAACGCTCATCGGACGTCTCGCGGCAGGAAGAGGAGGGCTAGCCGCGATACGCCCGATGAAATTTCTCTGGGCGCGCTGCGCGCGCGAGAACAACCTGCCAACACGCGAGCCTTAGCCGCGGCGAGGGCCGCCGGACTTCTCGAGACGGCGCTGGAAGCGCTCGACCCGACCGCCGGAGTCCATCAGCTTCTGCTTGCCCGTGTAGAACGGGTGGCAGTGCGAGCAGACCTCGACGTGTAGCTCCGGCTTCGTGGAGCGAGTCATGAACTCGTTGCCACACGAGCAGCTGACGTGAGCGAGGACGTACTCGGGGTGAATGTCGGTCTTCATCGCCCAGCCAGAATAGCAGAGGCGATATCGGTGCTGACGTTGCCTCCGGAGACGACACTGACGACGCAACCGCCTTCGATCTTCCCCGCGAGGACAGCTGCAGCTGCTGCCGCGCCGCCTGGCTCCGCAGCGAGCTTGGCACGCTCGTAGAGGAACCTGAAGCCGACCCGGATCTCGTCGTCCGTGACGAGCACGACCTCGACGCCGAGCCTGCCGCACACCTCCACGGCGACGGTTCCTGCGAACGGAGCCGTCAATGCATCGGCGATTGTGCAAGGTGTCAGAGGCACCGGCTCGCCAGCGGCGAGCCCGAGGGCGAGCGCGTCCGAGTGCTCCGGCTCGACGGCGATCACGCGCACGCCGTGCGGAACACATGCCGCGGCGATGCCGGTGACGAGCCCGCCCCCGCCGCAGGCAACAACGATCGTGTCGACCTCGGGGACGTCCTCGAGAATCTCGAGCCCGACAGTCCCGGCTCCGGCGATGACGTCCGGATCGTTGAACGGGTGGACGAGCACGCGACCAGTCTGCTCCTGGAGCTCCTCGAGGCGCGCGAATGCGCCCGCGGGATCCGCAGCCTCGAGATCGATCGCGGCCCCATAGCCCCGTGTGGCGGCGATCTTTGCAGGGCTTGCGCTCGCCCACATAACGAGGAGCGCGTCGACTCCCTCGGTAGCGGCTGCCCACGCGAGTGCCTGAGCGTGGTTTCCGGCCGACACGCTGATCACACCGCGCTCGCGCTCCTTCGCAGAGAGCGCCCTCACCCGGTTGAGTGCACCTCGCGCCTTGAACGAGCCGGTGCGCTGAAACAGCTCGGCCTTGAGATGTCGGCCCGGGCCGAGACTGCGAGAACTGAACGTCGGGGTGCGATGCGTCCTTCCCCTGATCGTCGCCGCTGCGCGCGCGACGTCATCGGGTGTGATGGAGACGTTCGGCACCGGCTGATCGTAGTCGACCGCTCCACCAGCGAGAATGTCGACATGGAAGAAGCGCAGCCGCTGCCGATCCGCATCGTTGTCACCGACGATCTCGAGCGATCTCGGGTGACGGTCTTCTTCCGACTCTTCCTCGCGATTCCGCATCTCATCGTGCTCGCTCTCTTCGGAATCGCCGCGTTTGCTGTGACCGTGATCGTGTGGATTGCCCTCATCTTCGAAGGAAAGGCGCCGCGCACACTGCAGGAGTTCGTAGCGTCATACCTGCGCTACGCGACGCAGGTCAGCGCGTACCTCTACCTCGCTGCGGCGCCGTACCCGGCGTTCGGTGGAGCCGCTGGCTACCCGATCGACCTCGAGATCGAGCTCGCTCCGCGGCAATCTCGAGGAAGGGTCGCGGCACGGCTCGTGCTCGCGCTACCGGCGTTCCTACTCATCGCGGTTCTCGGCGGCGGAATGTCCGGCGGAAGCTCCGCGAACATCACGTCGACGCCGTCGGGTGGCGACGACTGGTGGCTGAACGCCTGGAGCGTCGGCGGTGTCTCGACGACCGGGGCCGTTCTGGCGTGGTTCGCAATCCTCGTTCGCGGTCGGATGCCGCTCGGCCTGCGCGATCTGCTCACCTACTGCATCGGCTACACCGCCCATGCCACCGGCTACTTCCTCCTCCTCACCGATCGCTACCCGACGACGGATCCGACTCGAGTGGTTCCCCTGATTGGGTTGCCGACGCATCCCGTGCGACTCGAGCTCAGAGACGACGTCCGCCGATCGCGCCTGACGGTGTTCTTCCGCTTCCCGCTCGCTGTGCCGCATCTCATCTGGTTGCTGTTGTGGTCACTGGTTGTCATGGCCGTGATGCCGGTCGTCTGGCTGATCGTGCTCGTGATCGGTCGACTACCCGTGCCTCTGCATCGATTCTTCACGGCGTGGATTCGGTACTCGACGCACGTGATCGCCTTCCTCTACGTCATCGGCGGGCCGTTCCCCGGCTTCACGGGCCGCGCAGGCAGCTACCCCGTCGACATCGCGTTCGATCCACCTCGATCGCAGCGTCGCGTGGTCACGGCGTTCCGGGCGATCCTCGCGATCCCTGCATTCCTGCTCGCAGGGGCGTTCGGCTCGGTTGCGCTCCTCGTCGGAATCCTCGGCTGGTGGGCGGCGCTCTTCACCGCTTCGATGCCCGAGGGCCTGCGCAACCTCGGCGCCGTCAGCCTGCGGTACTCGGCGCAGGCAAGCTCGTATCTGTTCCTCGTCACCGAGCGCTATCCGTATGCAGCGCCGGCGGTTTGCGACCGGCCGCGTGATGTGCAGCTCGAACTTCCACTCGGGGCTCCGGGTCTCGATCTGACCGTGATCGAGGCACTCTGAAGCCGAGTCGGGCGCTACAGCTGGGCCTCGTCGCGATCGCCGGCGTCGTCTGGATCTGGTGTGCGGCGCTGCTTCTTCGTACCGCTGTTCCGTCCGACCTTCCATCGGTTCGGATCGACAGTGCAACGGTGTTCGGGGAAGCCCTCGTTCGTCGCGCCGAGCACGTCGAGCGCTTCTTCCTCGTCGTCTGGGCACTCTCGCAGATCGCGCTATTCACGACGCTCTGGATCTATGCTCGCCGCGGCCCTCGCTTCGCTCGCGAGTCCGCCGCCGGGCCGATCGGCACCGGGATGCTCCTCGGGATGCTCGGACTCGGGATCGTTTGGCTCGTGCAGTTGCCCTTCGGGCTGCTCAATGCGTGGTGGGCGCGGCGCTACGACCTGAGTGACGTCGGCTACCTGGAGTGGGCGTTCGGCGGATGGTTCGAACTGGCTGCGGCCTTCACCTCGATCTGCGTCACGTTACTGATCGTCATGTTTCTCGCCCGCAAGCTGGGCGAGGCATGGTGGATTCCCGGAGCCGCCGTGTTCGTCGTCATCGGCGCAGGGTTCGCGTTCGCACAGCCGTACCTCCTCCCTGAGACGACGCCACTGAAGGATCCAGCTCTGCAGCGGTCGGCGACCGAATTCGAGAGGAAGCAGGGAGTGTCCGACATCCCGATCTCCGTGGAGGACGTGAGTGGCACGACGAGCCAGGCGAACGCGTACGCCGTTGGCTTCGGCCCCTCACGCAAGATCATCCTCTGGAGCACGATGGTCGACAGCACGTTCTCCGACGGCGAGGTGCGTGCCGTCCTCGCTCATGAGCTCGGGCATCACTCGAGCAATCACATTCCCAAGGGGCTCGCCTGGTTCGGGCTGTTCGCGTTGCCAGGCGCCTGGATCCTGATGCGCCTGACCCGGCGCCGCGGTGGCATGAGCGAAGCAGCCACCGTCCCCCTCGCGCTCCTCGTCGTCGCCGCGCTGCAGCTCGCAACGGCCCCCGCCCAGACCTGGATCAGCCGGCGCATGGAGTCGGAGGCCGACTGGAAGGCGCTACAGACGACCCGCGATCCCGTTGCCGTACAAGGACTCTTCGCCGGATTCGCAAAAACGTCGCTCGGCGATCCCGACCCGCCCACGTGGGCACACCTCCTCCTCGACAGCCACCCGACGCTCGCGCAGCGGGTCGAGATGGCAGCGGCGTGGAGTGCGCAACGGCGCTCGCGCTCGGGCTAAAGTCCGAACGCCTCCTCCGCCATTGCGGCGATCGTCTCGCCGATCATCATCGACGACGTCGCACCCGGGGACGGCGCATTCCGGACATGCACGACGCCGGGGCGCCGTTCGAGCACGAAGTCCTCGACGAGCAATCCGCCTGCGCTGACAGCTTGCGCGCGAATCCCGGCCGGTCCGGCGATCACATCGCGCGCCTGGAGCTCGGGCAGAAGCTTCCGCGCGGATCTCACAAACAGGTGCTTGCTGGTGTCGCGCACGAGCTCGCCCAGTCCCATCCGTAGGTGTCGGCGGGCGAGACGTCGAAAGCCCCGTGCGCGAAGGGTCTCGGCGACATCCACGATCGATACCTGCCACCGCCGATATCCCTCACGATCGAGCGCCAGCACCGCGTTCGGGCCCAACCACATGGAGCCGTCCATCCGCAACGTGGTGTGAATGCCAAGGAACGGGAACCCCGGATCGGGCACGGGATAGATGAGCGCGTTCGCCAGGTGCCTCGCGGAGGGGCGTAACACGTAGTAGTCGCCGCGGAACGGGATGATCCTCGGATCGTCGGCGCCACCACCGAGCCGGCCGAGCCTGTCGGCGTTCACGCCGGCGCAGAACACCACGTTGCGAGCGTTCACCTCGCCGGCCGGGCAGACGAGCTGTACGCCTCTGCCACTGCGTTCAACGATTCCTTCGACCTCGTACCCGAGGAGAATCTCTCCGCCTGCGGCAACCACATCGTCGGCGAAGCCGCGTGCGACAAGGCCGTAGTCGACGATGCCGGTTCCCCGTACGTGCAGCGCGCGCAGGCCAGCCGCGTGCGGCTCGATTTCCCGCAAGCGGTTCGGTCCGATGAGCTCCAGGCCGACCGCACCGTTCGCGACCGCCCGCCGATGCAACTCCTCGAGACGCGGAAGCTCGGAGGCATCGGTCGCGACGATCACCTTGCCGCAGATGTTCGTTGGGATCGAACGCTCGGCGCAATACTGCTTGAGCGCGGCCGCCCCCTGGGTGCAGAGGCGAGCCTTCAGTGAGCCCGGGGCATAGTAGATGCCTGAATGGATCACGCCGCTGTTGCGGCCGGTCTGGTGCTGCGAGATCGAGGATTCCTTATCGACGACGACGATACTCAGCCCCGGCCGCCGGAGGGCGAGCGCCCGTGCGACCGCAAGACCGACGATGCCGGCACCGACGACAGCGACGTCCGCGGTGCGATCCCCGAACGAGAGGCTTGATCGATCAGGCAGTGGCATTACGTCAGCGTGTACTCGGGGCCGGATCCACCTTCCGGCGGCGTGAGGCGGCCGCCGCGGGCCGTGATCGCGCCGCACTGGACGCAGTTCGAAGGCGTCAGCTTCACCTCGACGGTGCCGTCGCCATTGTCCTCCCCCACCTCGTACACCTGCGCCGGGCACATCCAGGCCCACATCTCTGCGACATCGCGGGGCACGTTCCGCTCGATGCGAACGTGATTGGGCTGGTCGTCACGGGTCCGGTTTCCGGACGCGAACACCGAGGAGAGCTTGTCGAACGTCAGCGCTCCGTCGGGCGTGGGATAGCGTGACGCGCGATCGGTGCGAAAAAGCGGCGCTGCGGCGTTCGACTCGTTGTGGAACTCCTTCGGCGGCAGCTTCCCCTTCGTCACCGTCATCGCGCTGGCAAGTCCACCGCCGACGAAGAAGCCCTTCTCGAACGCCTGCCGCATGTTCCGCACCTCGCGCAGGCTCTTGCCGAGGTACCCGGTGCGAACCTCCTCGTCGTAGGCGTCGAACGCTCCGATCCGCCCGGGGTTCTCCCCGCGCTGCAACGAGGAGTACGCAGCCTCGGCGGCCAGGCGCCCGGATTCGATCGCATAGTGGACACCCTTCAGGCGCGCCAGGTCAACGAGTCCCGCACTCTCGCCCGCAAGCAGCAATCCCGGTGCGCCGAGCCGGCGCGGCATCGCATGCCAACCACCGCTCGTGATCGTCTTCGCGCCCCAGGCAACGCGCTCCCCTCCCTCGAGGATCTCGCGCACGAACGGATGTGTCTTGAACTCCTGCAGAAGATCGTGAGCCGACAGCTCGACGTCGCGGTAGTCGAGCCCGATCACGAACCCGAGCGACACCATGTCGTCGCCCATCGGGTAGATCCACGAGCCGCCGAACTCGCGGTACTTCGCCGGCTTGCGCAACGGCCAGCCGAGCGTATGCACGATCCTGTCGAGCGGCTTCGCGACGCGCCAAACCTCCTTGACTCCGAGCTCCCAGATCTGGGGCTCAGGCCCGTTGAGTCCGAAGTGATCGAGCGCTGCTCCCGTGAGGTGGCCCGCGGTTCCCTCGGCGAGCACTGTCACCCTCGCGACGATGTCGGCACCGGGCTCGAAGTTGCCGAGCGGCTCGGCTTCCTTCCCGCGCCCCTTGTCGCCAGTGCGGATGCCGACCACGCGACCGTGCTCGACGAGGAGCCGGTCGGCCGAGGTCTCCGGCAGCACGAAGGTGCCTCCCGCCTCGGCCTGCTCGGCGAGATATCGGGACATCTGGGAGATCGAGATAATCCAGTTGCCGTGATTGCGGAGCGTCGGCGGCGGCGGGATCCGGACGGCGCGCTTGCGCGTCAGAAGATAGACGCCGTCGCCGGGAACCTCCCCGTAGGTCGGCACGCCCTCGAGCTGCTCGGGGCGGCCGTTGAAAAGCCTCCTGATCGCCCGAGGGTTCATGACCGCGCCAGAGAGAAGGTGCGAGCCGGGCTGCTTGCCCTTGTCCACGAGCGCGACCGGGACCTCTCCGAGCTTCTCGGCCAGCGCCGGATCGTCTTCGAGGAGTTGCACCAGCCGGATCGCACACGCGAGGCCCGCCGGGCCCCCGCCGACGATGAGGACACCGACCTCGATGCGCTCGTCTGGCGCATCCGTCGGTGCGGCGATCACCTCGTCGCTCGAGAACGGTGGCGGAAAGTCCGCCGCGCGCATCTCTGTGGCCGCCGCGCCCCTGGCCAAGCTAACCCTTATGGGCCCGCACGAGCTCTGCGAGCTTCGGGGCGACCTGATTCAGGTCACCGACGACGCCGAAGTCGGCGAAGTCGAAGATGGGCGCGTTCGGATCCTTGTTGATCGCGACAATCGCACCGGAGTTCTGCATGCCGACCTTGTGCTGGATTGCACCGGAAATTCCGAGTGCGATGTAGAGCTTCGGTGTGACCGACTTTCCCGTCTGCCCAACCTGCGTCGAGTACGGATACCAGCCGGCATCGACAACGGCCCGGGTCGCTGCGACCGCGCCGCCGAGCGCTGCTGCGAGCTCCTCGGCCAGCTTGAACCCCTCGGGTGCTCCAAGGCCGCGTCCTCCCGCAACGATCACGTCGGCATCCTCGATCGACGGGCCGCTTGCCTGCTCTCGAGCCTGCTCGACCATCTGCGCTGCGGTCGAAAACTCCTTCAGCGTGACGGGGACCGGGTGAACGCTCGCGGTACCCCCTGTCTCGACGGCCTCGAACGCTCCGGAACGCACGAGCGCGATTCGCACCGCGCTCGTCCAGCCGACGGTGACGAGGACGGTGTCCCCGAGCGCGGGCCGTCTGGCGGTCAGCTCTCCGCCCTCGATCGCGAAGTCGGTGACGTCCCAGTTGAGCCCTGCGTCGAGGCGCGCCGAGAGGCCGGCGGCGATGTCGGCCGAGAGGACCGAGGCTGCAAAGAGAATGTTGGACGCACCCGATGCCGCTACGACGGCCTCGAGCGCGTCGACCCGCGGCTGCGGGAGCGGCGCCTCGAACTCGGGCGCATCGACGACATACACCGTGGACACGCCATACGCGCCGGCCGACGCCGCGACATCCGCAACGTTGTACCCGACGACGACGCCCGATACGTCACCGCCCACGGCGAGTGCGCGGGCGAGAACGCCGAGCGAGCCCTTCTGGATTACACCGTCGTGGTGCTCGAGGAAGGCCAGGGTGCTGGTGGCAGGCTTCAGCCTGCCTCCCGGTGGCGGCACAGGATTGCCGTCGTGCTCGCTCAAAGCAACCTCCTTTCCGAAAGCCACGCGACGAGCTGGTCAGCGGCCGTCCCGTCGTCTTCGATCTTGATCTGGTTGCCCTTCGCGGGAGGCGGCGCTAGCGCGAGCACGCTCGTCTGCGACCCGGCAGTCCCGACACGAGCCGGGTCAGCACCGATATCCGCGAGCGAGAGCGTCTCGGCCGGCTTGGACTTGGCGCCCATGATCCCTTTGAGTGACGGGTAGCGCGGCTCGTTGATCGCGTCCGAGACGGCGACGACAGCCGGCAGCGGCGCCGAGATGACGTCATAGCCGAACTCCGTCTGGCGCTTCCCGGTCACGGACGAAGCGTCGACTCTGAGGTCGGCGACCTGTGAGATCATCGGGCGGTGCAATCGGTCGGCGACGGCCGCCCAGAGCACGGCGCCGTCGGAGTCGGATGACTGCTGCCCGAACAGGATCAGATCGGCGTCTTCACGCTCGAGGCCCTTCGCGAGTGCGTAGCTCGTGGCCACGAGATCAGAGCCCGCAGCAGCCTCGTCCGAAACGAGCATCGCGCGGTCGGCCCCCATCGCGAGCGCCTTGCGCAGTGACTCGAGCGCCTTCGTCGGCCCGAACGAGACGACAACGACCTCACCCCCGTGTGCCTCCTTGATCCGGAGAGCCTCCTCGACGGCATTGACGTCCGTCGCATTGAGCGCGCCCTCTCCCGACCGGTCGAGCAGATTCGTGGCGGGGTCGAGTTTCCGCACCGACGTTGCGTCGGGAACCTGCTTCATACAGACGGCGATCTTCATGTCGAGAGCCTAGAGGTTTGAAGTGGATTGGGGGTGCGGTTGGGGCGGTTCTGCACCATGGAGCGTGTTCGCCGAGGGCGGGCGTCAAGGCTTCATGCCTTGATCCCGTCCTCGGCGGCCGCGCTCCGCCGCCTGCCCGGCCGCATCCAGACGTCCTGCTAACCCACATCAAGCCTCTCGATGATGCGCAATTCGAGTCGCAGCGAGAGGCGTCTCTCCGGGTGAGATGTCGAGGCGCTCTGGTAGGCTCAGGCACTTCGAGCGCGAATCGGACGCGGGTGACGCCCGTTTCCCTCCCCAGGATGCGAATTCACCGGACGACAGCCCGAGGAGCCCTCCTCCTCTCTCTCTTCCTGGCGCTCAGCCTGGCGGTCGTGTCGGCCTCGCGTGCAGTGAACGAGCCCAACGATCCACCCGGAAACGGCAAGAAATCGATCATCTTCCCGGTCATCGGTGCAGCGACGACCTTCGACGACTGGGGCGATCCACGTGGCCAGGGGCGTCATGCCGGAAACGACATCCTCACGACGTGGCGCTCCCCAGCCGTCGCAGCCGAAGACGGGACGATCCGACTCTGGACCACCTCCTCGCGCGCCGGGTGCATGCTCTACATCTACGGCGCGAGTGGCACAACTTACCTCTACATCCACCTCAACAACGACCTCACGGCAAAGCGCGACAATCGCGGCACGTGCGTGCCCGGAGTCGCATACGCGAGGGGCCTGAAGACGGGATCCCGCGTCAAAGCGGGCCAGATCATCGGGTACAACGGCGACTCGGGCGACGCAGAGGGGAACTACCACCTCCACTTCGAGGTTCACCCAAACGACGGGGTCGACGTCAATCCCCGCCCGTATCTGAACGCGGCACGGCGGCTTCTCTTTCCGGTGCAGTCGGTCGCGCGGCCGGTGACGGTCGGGCTGAAGGGAACGGTCGTCGCGGCCGGAGGCGGCGTCGTGGAGCTTTCCGTGACGAGCTTCCGCGTCTGGCCGGGCGGAAAATGGGTGACGATCCCCGCCCGCCTGATGGAGTTGGCCGTGCCCGTAGAATCGGTGGTCGACGAGTCACTCGTCGATCTGGTTCGCTCGCCGACACGACGGACACTCAGCTCCCGGAGCGCAACGAAGGTCGTCGCCTTTACGATCCCGGCGGAGGCAACGCTGGCAGTCGCCTCGGGCGAACCCGGGGCGCTCTCGGTCGATCGGATTCGCCCCGGATGAGGTGCGCCGTCTCCGCGACTGCGCCGTCGGGGCGCCGCGACTACACGACTGCAGTAGCCGAGCGAAGGAACTCGATGATCTCGCCCGTCGGGGCACCCGGCGTGAAGATCGCTGATACTCCCCCCTCGATCAGCTCGGCTGCGTCGTCGGCCGGAATCGTTCCGCCGACCACGACGAGCACGTCGTCCGCGCCCTGCGCACGGAGGCCCTCGATGATTCTCGGCACGAGCGTCATGTGTGCTCCCGAGAGAATTGAGATCCCCACTGCGTCTGCGTCTTCCTGGATCGCGGTCTCGACGATCTGCTCGGGGGTCTGATGGAGACCGGTATAGATCACTTCCATGCCGGCGTCGCGCAGGGCTCGCGCGATGATCTTCGCACCGCGGTCGTGGCCGTCGTGGCCGGGCTTAGCGATCACGACTCGTATCTTCCGCTCCACGTGGGCAGTATAGGGCGGTGAAATTCTCCGTCATCGGTTGCTCGCCCGCCTGGCCGAATCCGGGCAGTGCCCACTCGGGCTATCTGCTCGAACATGCTGTCGGGCGCCTTCTCGTCGACTGCGGCCCCGGAGTGTTGCCCCGCCTCCGGCAGCGCGACGGTTGGCCGAACGTCGATGCCATCGCGATCACCCATTTTCATCTCGATCACTGGGGCGATCTCGTTCCCTGGGTCTGGGGCGCCATGTACCGCTGGGCCGGGACGGTCGCAGTCGGCAATCGACCCGAGCTGTGGGTCCATCAGGGCGGTCGGGATGTGCTCGAGGAGTTCGGGGAGCGATTTGGGTTCAGGGATATGTTCGACCGCGTGTTCATGATCCGTGAGTACACCCCCGAGGAGCCCTTCATCGCTGCCGGGTTCGAGGTGCTGCCTCTGCTGCTTCCGCACTACACCCTCGAGACGTATGGGTTCAGACTCAGTGCCAGCGGGATGACGATCGCCTATTCGGGCGACAGCGGCCCAAGCGAACGACTGGCCGAGCTTGCGCGTGACTCCGACCTCTTTGTCTGCGAGGCAACACTCGATCGCGGTATCGACGACGGGCCGCTCCGTGGGCACCTGAGCGTCGACGAGGCACTCTCATCCGCCGCGGACTCCGGGACGAAGAGACTGCTTCTCACGCATCGTCCGGTCGAGCTCGACACACCGCCAGGTGTCGATCGCGCCCGTGACGGCCTCGAGATCGACCTGTAACGGACGCCCGCCGATGAAGACATGCCCGATCGAGGCATGCCGAGACAAAGGCGTGTCCCCCGCCCGGGCGACCCGATCGAGGGAATGAACTCTCGCAGCCTCCCCAAAAGGGGTGTAGCGGTCGCTGACACGAGGGATCACCGCAGGGTGCGCCTGCTGCCGATTCCACTGGCATGCGGCGGTTGCTTCTCCTTGCCATGTTCGTAGCGCTTGCGCTTGGCGCAGCGGCCGCGGGACCTGGCAGCGAAACGGCACAGGCAAACGGCCAGAGGTGTGGGGCCGGCGCGAACGGCTCCAGCGGATACGCATACGCCGGCCACCAGGCGACCGAGATCGCCCACGGTGTACGCGCGACGATCACACCCACGGTGCAGCCGAACGTCGTTGCCGGTCACGTGGCGGCATGGATCGGCGTGGGCGGCCCGGGTCAGGGCGCCGGCGGCCAGACGCTCTGGCTTCAGGTCGGCATCGCCTCGATGCCTGACACGCCGACGATGGTGTACGCCGAGGTCACCCGCGGTGGCCGGGATCCTGTGTTCATGCCGCTTCTTCGTGGCATTGCGGTCGGCGAGAGCCACACCGTCTCGGTTCTGGAGATGTCCAATCGCCCGAACTACTGGCGGGTCTGGCTCGATGGCACAGCCGTGACCGAGCCGATCCTTCTCGCCAACTCGACGAATCGCTGGCGGCCGATCGCGACGGCTGAGTCATGGAACGGCAACCGGGCGGTCTGCAACCGGTTCGGCTTCCGCTTCAACGGCGTCAGTGTGGCTGCGTCGACCGGCGGGTCCTGGCAGGCCTTCGCGCCCGGCCACAGGTTCCTCGATCGTGGGTTCGACGTCAAGCGTCTCAGCGGCTCGATCGGTGGGCAGCGCGTGCTGTCCGGCGACACACCTTCGCCCTACGCATTCGAGGCAAGCAGCGTCTCCTAGCTAGCGAGAATGCGGATCGGCGTCCCGAGCGGGATGCGATCGCGCAGGAAGTCCGCGGTCTGATTGGAGAGGCGAACGCACCCGTGTGACACGGCCTGCCCGAGCAGCTGCGGAGCGGTCGTCCCGTGGAGCCCCACAACACCGCCACCGGGCCACTCCGACAGCTTGGAGTACGCGCTCGTCTCGAACGCAAAGCTGCCGAGGAACGGTGTCTGCACGGGCTTGAATCGAACCGTCACGAAGTACAGGCCCGTTGGCGTCTCCGTGCCCGGCGCGCCGACGGCAACACGGGCCGTGTTGACGAGCTTCTTGCCCTTCCAGACCTGCACAACTCTCGACTCGCGGAAGACGACGACCTGCCACGGCACCGTTCGAATCGTGACGTGCGGCGCCCTGACCCAGCCCGTTCGACCGTTCGGGCGGCCAGGAACGGTGATCTTGTACCAGGCAACCTTTCCGTTCTTGCCCTGGATGGCGTTGACGGCGAGGACGTATCGCTGCCTGTAGTCCTGGGGCCGAAACTCGCTCAGTCTGGCGACGATCCGTGCGCTGTTCCTCGGCGCGCTTCGGACCGTCAGGAGCGGGACGTTGATCGTGCCCGAGCCGACAACCGGTGCAGGCGGCGCCGTGCTGATCGCGTCGACGGAGCCGGGCGCCACGAGCGCAAGGACGACTGCTGCGCCGGCGACGAGGACACCCCACGTTCGCGATCGGCACCGAAACGCGGGAGCGAAAGGGCCTGCGTCGCAGGGGGCACGGAATCGAGGGCGCCGCATCATACATCACACAGTAGCCCCCCTTCCGAGGGACAGCCATGCCTCGTTCGAGGGTTTCACACGTGCCTGACTCGAGCCCAACGGGCGGTCAGCAAACGACGACGCCCCCCGCTTACCCGGGGGGGGGGGGTAAGCGCCGCGCTGTGGGTGGGGGTTACCCCGGGCCGGGGGGGGGGAACAGCCCCCCCCCCCGCACCCCGGGGGGGGCGTTT
>JAJAZN010000329.1 GCA_026785685.1 Thermoleophilia bacterium | reverse complement strand
TTCCTCGCCTCGGTCCTGGCCTTCATCCTCCGCTATCGCCTCTCGACCGGCGAGGAGCGGCAGCAGCTTCATTGGATTGGGCTGTCATTGGTCATCGCTACGACATTTGGGCCGTCGTCGTCGAGACCATGCAGCCGGCCCACACCTCCGTGTGGCTGCGCTCAGGGCTACGCCGGTGAGCTCAGCGGAGCCGTTCGTCGAGCTTCAGTCCGAGCCGCTCGGCGGCGCGTGCCATCCGCTGGTCGAGCGTCGCAAGCGGCGCGTTCAGCAACCGCGCCAGCGCGAGGTACTCGGCGTCGTATGTCTTCGCCCAACCGAGCTCGTCGGCGATCGCCCACGCCTCCCGTCCAAGCCGACGATGCCGTCGCTCCGTGACGATGCCGGACTCGAGGACGTCGAGCGCGCGCTCGGCCGTCTCCTGGGTGATCGTCCCTCGAACTGCAGCGACGTGGAGCGCCGACCGGGTCTCCGGCCAGAGGAGGCCGGGAGCTACCGCGTCGAAGCCCTCGAGGAGGCGCGTACCCTCCGGGCTCGCAGCGACGCCGAATGCAACGTTCGCGTCGACGACGAGCACGCTCAATCAGCGTCACGGAGCTCGCGCACGAGCGCGACCATGTCGGGCATCGGCTCGCCTGTCCACGTGGTGCGCCACTCGGGTGGGAGCGGAAGTGAGGGTGCGAGCAGCTCGTTGAGATCCTCGTCCTCGATCACGTGCTGGGTACCGACTTTGTGGGCCCGCAGCTTGCCCGACCTGATCCAGCGGCGGATGGTCTCGGGATCTCGACCCGTGCGGCGCGCTGCCTCCGGAACGGTGATCATTGTCGCATGATACTACAACATCACTTCCCCCAACGATGCAGCCGTCGTTACAGCCACCTGGCTCCGCAAAGCTGCGGCGTCAGAATCCCGTAACGATCCCGTGACGCTGACCCCGTAGAAAGGACAGTGCAATGACCGCAATCGCACAGACATGGAGGAAGGTCACCGGCAAGGGGCAGGCGGCCGAGGCCGTCGCCGCTCCAGCAGAGGCCACCGTCGAGACGACGACGATCGAGACCCCCGCCGTCGAGATCGCGCCGAACGACCCGCTCGTCGCGTTCCTCCAGAGCGCAGGCGGCGCGGTCGACGTCGAGGCCCTCGAGCTCGAGTCGCCCGGCGTCACGGCACTCCGCGAGGCGGGTGTGGCGCTCGTCGTGCCGCTGATCAGCGGCGGCGAGCTCGTCGGCACCCTCAACCTCGGCCCGCGCCTCTCCGACCAGCAGTATTCGACCGACGACAAGCGCCTGCTCGACGGGCTTGCCGCCCAGGCCGCGCCCGCACTCCAGGTTGCCGAGCTCGTGCAAAAGCAGGCAGCCGAGGCCCGCTCGCGTGAGCGGATCGAGCAGGAGCTCAAGGTCGCGACGCTGATTCAGCAGAACTTCCTCCCGCGGGTGCTCCCCGACCTCCCCGGCTGGGAAGTGGCGGCGTACTACCAGCCGGCCCGCGAGGTTGGCGGCGACTTCTACGACCTCTTCGAGCTGCCAGACGGGCAGGTCGCCGTGATCATCGGCGACGTCACCGACAAGGGCGTTCCCGCTGCGATGGTGATGGCGGCCGCAAGGAGCCTCCTGCGTGCGTCGGGACAGCGCGTCATCTCGCCGGGAGAGGTGCTCGAGCGCGTCAACGATCTCCTCTGCCCGGACATCCCGGAGAAGATGTTCGTCACGTGCCTCTACCTCGTGGTGGATCCGTCCACGGGCTACGTCCGCTACGCGAACGCGGGGCACAACCTGCCCTATGCGCGAACCGCCGACGGATCCATGGAGCTGCGCGCCAAGGGAATGCCACTCGGGCTCCTTCCCGGCATGAAGTACGAGGAGCACGAGGCGATGATGAGCCCCGGCGACGGCTTGCTGCTGTACAGCGACGGCGTCACCGAGGCCCACGGAGCCGAACGCGAGATGTTCGGCACGCCCCGCCTCGTCGACCATGTTGCCGACCCCACGTCGGGCGACCTGATCGACGGCCTGCTCACGCAGCTGCAGCGGTTCACGGGCAACGACTGGGAGCAGGAGGACGACATCACGCTCGTGACGCTGACCCGCACGCTCGGAAGCGGGGTGCAAAACGGCCTCGTCTCGGGCATAGACGTCCGGTTCACGTTGCCGAGCGAGACCGGCAACGAGCGCGAGGCGATGCAACGCGTCCTCGATGCGATCGCGCCTCTCGGACTCGAGGAACGTCGCGTCGAGCGGCTCGGGACCGCGGTGTCCGAGGCTGCGATGAACGCGATCGAGCACGGGAACCAGGGCCGAGCCGAGATCCCCGTCGAAGTCGAGGTGGTCACGGCCGGAGGCGAACTCATCGTGCGCATCCGCGACGTCGGCGACGGCCCGCAGGCGACGGAGGTCGAGTCGCCCGATATCGAGGCGAAGCTCGCCGGGCTGCAGAAGCCCCGCGGCTGGGGCCTCTTCCTGATCAAGAACATGGTCGACGAGATCCGCGTCATCGACGCGGACGGCCGGCACACGGTCGAGCTCGTCCTGCAGCTGGAAGGAGGTGACGGTGATGGCAGCAATGGCGCTTGAGGCACACGTCCACACGGAGGACGACGGCCCCGTACTCGAGCTCGTCGGCGACGTCGACGGGAGGGCCGAGGAGGCGCTCGGCGCCGCCTATACGGAGGCAGGCGAGGCGAGCGCCGTGATGCTCGACTTTCAGGGCGTCACGTACATGAACTCCACCGGGATCGCGTTGATCGTCGGCTTGCTGGCGCGCGCCCGCACGAACGGCCAGACGCTGAGCGTTCGCGGCCTGACACCGCACTACCGGGAGATCTTCGAGATCACCCGGCTGTCCGACTTCATGACCATCGTCGACGAAGAGGAGGGATCTACATGACCGAAGCGACGTTGTCGCTCCAGGTGCGCCAGATTGGTAAAGCGGCGTGCATTCTCGACATCGAGGGCGACATCACAGCCTTCTCCGAGGAGGCCTTGATGGACGCCTACACCGAGGGAGCGGGTGTCGGCGTCAAGGCCGTGATCCTGAACTTCACCGGGCTCGAGTACATGAACTCGGGTGGGATAGGTCTCCTCGTAACAGTTCTCGTGAGGGCCAACCGCGCCAAGCAGAAGCTGCTTGCTTTCGGGCTCACCGAGCACTACCAGGAGATCTTCGAGCTGACCCGCCTCGACGAGGCGATCGGCATCTATGCGACCGAGGCCGACGCGCTCGCAGCCGCGGTCTGAGGGAAGAGAGGGAATCATGGACGAGGAACCGCGCGATACCGGCAACTGGGCGAAGCCCACGTCAACGCTGACCGTGACGGAGACGACCCCGGGCGCAGCCAATCTCGTCGAGGGCAAGCGTCTGCTCAGCCCCGTGCAGGGCTTCGGGAAGATGTGGCAGAAGACCTACAAGGTCGGGATCGATGGGGTCGAGACGACGCCACAGGCCGTAATTGCGGAGTGGCGGGACAACTTCCCCTCGTTCTGGCCGAAGGGCAACAACTTCTACCCGCCCCTCACGGGGCTCGAGCCCGGCGAGGTGGCGCTGATCAAGGCCACCGGGCCGGGTGGGATGAAGTTCAAGACCGGCGTCATGGTGCTCTACTCCGACGAGGAGTCGTTCACGCTGATGACGCCGGAGGGGCACATGTTCGCCGGGTGGATCACCTTCAGCTCGCACGAGGAGGACGGACGCCCCGTCGCCCAAACCCAGGTGCTGATGCGCGCGCAGGACCCGATCAGCGAGATGGGGCTGACGATGGGCGGCCACCGGATGGAGAACAAGTTCTGGGAGCAGACGCTCGCGAACCTGGCCACGCACCTCGGGGTGGATGACCCGAAGGTGACGACGACGGTCACGTGCGTCGACAAGAAGCGCCAGTGGTCGCAGGCGAAGAACGTGAAGCACTCGGTCGCGATTCGCTCGACGCTCCACATGCTCAAGCCGGGTAAGAAGACCACCGGTTGACCTCTGCTCGGTAACGTCAGCAGCGTGCACGATGCGATCGTCGTCGGTTCCGGGCCCAATGGCCTCGCGGCGGCGATCGTGCTTGCGCGCGCCGGCCGCTCGGTGCTCGTGCTCGAGGGGCGCGACATGATCGGCGGCGGGCTTCGCACCGAGGAGCTGACGCTCCCCGGATTCCAGCACGACACGTGTTCGGCGATCCACCCGCTCGGGATCGCCTCTCCGTTCATGAGGTCCGTGCCGCTCGCCGAGCACGGTGTCGAGTGGATCCAGCCGCCCTCGCCCCTCGCGCATCCGCTCGACGACGGCACCGCCGTGGTGCTGGAACGCTCGCTCGCGGAGACCGCGGCGGGCCTCGGTGACGACGGGCGCGCCTGGCGGCGCCTCTTCGATCCGCTCGTCGACGCGTCCGACGAGCTCGTGGCAGGAACGCTCGCCGGGCCTCGCCCGCCCCGGCACCCGATCCACATGGCCCGCTTCGGGCTGAACGCGCTGCGCTCGGCCTCCGGCCTCGCCCGCGCCCGCTTCGACGGCGAGCGCGCCCGCGCACTCTTTGCCGGCAACGCCGCCCACGCGATGCTGCCGCTCGAGGCGAGGGCCACGGCGTCTTTCGGATTGATCCTCGCCATGCTCGGCCATTCCGTCGGCTGGCCCCTCCCCCGCGGCGGCTCGCAGTCGATCGCCGACGCGCTCGCCTCGTACTTCGTCTCGCTCGGCGGCGAGATCGAGACTGGCCACCAGGTCGAATCGCTGGCAGAGTTTGTGACACATCGTCACAAACTCGTGCTCCTCGACGTGACGCCGCGGCAGTTTCTTGCGCTGGCGGGAGATCGGCTGGACGGTCGTTATCGGCGAGCGCTCGAGAGGTACCGCTATGGCCCTGGGGTCGTGAAGATCGACTACGCGCTCTCGGGTCCCGTTCCCTGGGCAGCGGCCGGGTGTGCCAGGGCGGCGACCGTCCACCTGGGGGGCACGCTCGAGGAGATCGCGACCGCCGAGGCGGCCGTAGCCACCGGACGCCACCCCGAGCGCCCCTACGTGCTCGTCGCTCAGCAGACTCTCTTCGACTCGACGCGCGCCCCGGAGGGAAAGCACACGTTGTGGGCCTACACCCATGTCCCGAACGGCTCAACCCTGACGGAGGGAACGGTGGCGGCGATCGAGGGTCAGCTCGAGCGGTTCGCTCCTGGCTTCCACGATCTCGTCCTCGCCCGCAGCGTGCTCGATCCTGCCGCGATGGAAGCCCGTAATCCGAACTACGTCGGCGGCGACATCAACGGCGGGAGCGCAGACCTACGGCAGCTCTTCGCCCGCCCGGTCGCCCGCCCGAACCCGTACAGGACACCGATCGATGGCGTCTACCTCTGCTCGTCGTCCACCCCACCCGGCGGAGGCGTGCACGGGATGTGTGGGTATCACGCGGCGCGGGCCGCGCTCCGGCATTCGTAGGGGCGACGCACACGCTCGCGCGGATCCGTCGCCCGCGGGCGCCCCGCTACGGCGCCGGGCGCGCCCGTGCGCCAAGCCC
>JAJAZN010000328.1 GCA_026785685.1 Thermoleophilia bacterium | reverse complement strand
GCAGTGACATGATCCCTTGGGGTTTCTGCGATGCATGCCGTTTCGATCGCAGAAACCCCAAGGGGGATCCATGCGTAGCGTGGCAGTGACATGATCCCTTGGGGTTTCTGCGATGCATGCCGTTTCGATCGCAGAAACCCCAAGGGATTGACGCAATGCGTCGTGGGTGATATGAAACTCCTCGCATTGCGCACCTCGTCGTTCGCATCGACTGAACCGCCCGCGCTCGGCGCGCGAGGGCCGGTACGCCGCGCGCGACGGCTCGATGCAGTCGACCGGGGAATCATCGAGGCGCTGCAGAGAAACGGCCGCGAGTCATTCCGGCGGATCGCAGCCGCCCTCGGAGTGTCGGAGGCGACGATTCGTGCGCGGTACCGCCGACTGTGCGACGACAACATCCTGCAGGTGGCGGGGATCACGAATCCGCTCGGACTCGGATTCGAGGCCCAGGCGATGGTCGGAATCCGAACGTCTGGCCCCCCCGAACAGGTCGCCGATGAGGTCGCCCGCTGGGACGAGGCGGCGTACGTCGTCGTCACCGCCGGCCAGTTCGACGTGCTCGTGGAAATCCTCTGCCACGATCGCCGTGCCCTGCTCGACGTCACGAACCGCATCCGGGCGCTGCCCGATGTGATCACGACGGAGAGCTTCCTGTACCTCGAGCTGTGGAAGCAGCTCTACGACTGGGGCGCGCGGACCTCCGCGGCCGCCGTGAAGGAGGCGTCATGAACAGTTCTTCGAGGGGAGCCGCCTGATGGCAGCCGTCGAGCCCCACGTTCCGTCCGGTTCCGCACCCGGCGAAAAGGGCCTCCGAGGCGATGCCCTTGGGATGATTTCCAGCATCGTGATCGGGGTCGCATCGACCGCGCCCGGTTACAGCCTTGCCGCGTCGCTCGGCCTCGTGGTTGCTGCGGTCGGTTTCGCGGCGCCGGCGATCATGTGGCTCGCCTTCATCCCGATGCTGCTCGTCGCGACGTCGTACTACTATCTCAATCGCGTCGACCCGGACTGCGGCACGACATTCTCCTGGGCGACGAAGGCGTTCGGCCCCTGGGTGGGCTGGATCGGCGGCTGGGCGATCATCGTTGCCGACATCATCGTGATGGCGAACCTCGCCGACATCGCTGGCCGCTACACGTTCCTCCTCTTCGGACTCGACGAACAGGCCGACAGCAAGTACTGGGTGATGTTGATCGGCGTGATCTGGATCGCTGTGATGACGTACATCTGTTACGTCGGGATCGAGGCCTCGGCGAAGAGTCAGTGGTTCCTGCTCGGCGCAGAGCTCGTCGCCCTCCTCGTCTTCGCCGTGATCGCCCTGGTCAAGGTCTACACGGGCAACGCCCCCGAGACGTCGGTGAAGCCGAGCCTCGAATGGCTCAATCCATTTGCGATCGACTCGACGAGCTCGCTCACAGCAGGCATCCTCGTCGCGATCTTCATCTACTGGGGTTGGGACAGCCTCGTCGCGGTGAACGAGGAGACCGAGGACAAGGAGCGCACGCCGGGGATCGCAGCGATTCTCAGCACGATCATCCTCGTCTTCATCTACCTCATCGTCTCGATCGCCGCACAGGCTTATGCAGGGCCTGACTTCCTCGTCGACAATGCCGACGACGTCCTCAGCGCTCTTGGAGACGGCGTGCTCGGCTGGGCCAGTAGCCTGCTCATCATTGCGGTGCTCACGTCCGCTGCAGCATCGACGCAGACGACGATCCTTCCGACAACGCGGACATCGCTCTCGATGGCCGTCAAGGGTGCGATCCCGAAGTACTTCGGGAAGATCCATCCGCGCTACCTGACGCCGAGCGCATCGACGATCTGGATGGGCGCGCTCCCGATCATCTCGTACGCCGGGCTGACGGTCGTCAGTCAGAACATCCTCTACGACTCGATCGCGGCGCTCGGCCTGATGATCGCGTTCTACTACGGCCTCTCTGGGTTTGCCTGCGTCTGGTTCTTCCGTCGCAGCATGAAGACGGCCAAGGGCTGGCTCCTCGCCGGCGTCGCGCCCCTCCTCGGGGCGCTCATCCTGACGTGGGTCTTCGTCAAGTCGATCGTCGACCTCACCGACCCGGAGAATTCGGGGTCGGGCGAATCGTGGCTCGGCCTCGGGCCGCCGATCGTGATCGCCGGGTTGTTCCTGCTCGGCGGCGTCGTGTTCATGTTCCTGCAATGGCGGGCGCAGCCGGCGTTCTTCCGGCAGAAGTCCCAAGTCGCACCCCCGGAGGTGACCCTGTGAGCACTCTCGTTCTCGGCTACGACGGCTCGCCGTCGGCCAATGCGGCTCTCGCGAAGACGATCGAGGTGGCGCCCGTTCTCGGCGCCTCGGTCGTCGTCGTGTTCGGCTATTACCTCAGCCCGCTTGGCGGGGGAGACGTCCGCGACTTCAAGGAGCGACTGGAGAGCATCGCGGCGCACGAGGTCGCGCGGGCCGTCGCGGACCTCGTAGGGGCAGGCATCGAGACGTCCTCGCGCATCCTCACGATCAAGCCTGCCGAGGCGATTCTCGCGGGCGCCGACGAGGGCGGCGCAGCGATGATCGTCGTCGGCACCGTCGGCGAGAGCCCGATCAGCGGCGCGATCCTCGGCTCGGTTGTGCTC
>JAJAZN010000327.1 GCA_026785685.1 Thermoleophilia bacterium | reverse complement strand
CGTTCGGTGCGAACCGGTCGCCGCCAATATGGGAGCACTCCCAGACGCTTTCCGGGCGCCTCTCGGAGAGAGTTGCCGCGACCGGCCGGCCACGTTTTGCGCAGCATGCGTCGTGTCGTCCGTGGGTGCAGACGAGATACAGCGGTGTCGGCGCCTCCTCGTGCTCGGTGTGCTCGAGTGGGATCTCGAGCAGATCGCTGTCGGCGTCGTATGCGCCCCAGGTCATCCTCTCGGCGCCGGGTGCCGAGTCAACGAGGACCCAGCGTCGAGGGCCATGAGGCCGAACCCGTCCGGGTCTCTTGATCAGGATCAGCCGGTACGACAGACCGACGGCGCGGGCCGCGACGAGGGCCGCGATCTCGGGGTCGAGTCGTGACTGGCTCAGGATGTCGTGGCCCCAGGCGCCCGGCGACTCGATCAGCAGAAACCCGTTCGCAGGCGCGGCGGTAGCGGCGAGTGGGTCTCCCCGTTCGTCAGCTGCATACGAGCACCGGAGCGGAGCGGCTGACGCTTGGCTCACGATCAGGTTTCGGTTTGAATGATCGGTTCGTCTGCGATGACGACGCCGGCGCGCATCAGTCGCCGGACGAGATCGAGGCTTTCCTCGATGCTCTGTCCCGGTATGTCGCCGACCCGAATCCCGTCGCTCGACTCGAGCACGGCGACCAACGCCTCGTTCGCTGCCGACGAAAAGACCAGACTGCCTCCGACGTAGCGGACGGTTGCCGAGGCCCCGTTGACCCACACGGTTGGCGATTGCTGCGGCCGAACCGAGACGAGCGTGGACCTGTCCAGCCCGTGGAGCGCTCCTGCCTGAGCCAGCGGGGCAATCGGAGCCGGACGACTGTGAGCTCGGGAGCGCCGCTCCATGACCTCCGCAACATCCCGCGCAGGGATCGACCGGATGCGCTCGCAGAGAGCCTCGACGGTTGCAGCGAGGTCGGCAGCGAGGTGATCGGGTTCGCCGACATCGACGCCCAGCGGCAGCGTCTGGCGAAGCCGCGCATCATCGGCGGCAAGCTCGAGCAGCGATTGCACGAGATCGCTTCGCGAATGGCTGTGGATTCCGATCGTCAGATGAGCGGAGACGTCGCCCAGAGATTCCGCCGAGTGAACGAAACCGCGTGGCAGGTAGAGAACGTCGCCGGCGACGAGGGTGTATTCGTCGCGCGGGATCTCTGACGCGCGTTCCTCGACGGCGGCGCGATGCAGCGTCCACGGTTGGCTGCGCAGGGGATCACGATGAACGGGTTCGTGGACGACCCAGCGCTTCGCACCGGCGATCTGGAGCACGAAGACATCGTGGACGTCGTAGTGGGCAGCGAACCCCTGAGCCTGCTTCGGCGTGATGTACGCATTGACCTGAACGGGATGTCCGAGCTCCGCACCCAGAGTCCCGGCAAAGGCGACGATTGGCGGCCAGAACCGGTGGAGGGCCTGGAGGACGAGTGTGTGTCCGGACGCGAACAGGTCCAGGATCCGGTCGTCAACGACCTGGTCGCCAACGCTCGCACCGACCCCGCCCGGTCCCGTGAAGCGGGTAGAGTCGACGATCGCCCCGTCCTTTGCAATACGGATGAAGGGTGTGCGGAGCCCGCGGGTCGAGAGAATCTCGTCGGCCGCCTCGAGCGAAAACAGGTCAGCGAACCCCTGCTCGAGCTCCTCGCTCCGTGTCAGTAGCGCCGCGTTGCCCCAGACGTCATCCGCAAAGCGCTCGGGCGTGACCGCGATCAGTCGCCCGAGGGCCGGGCGGTCCCGCGGGTCCGCCCGGCGTTCGGCTTCATGCGCGACGGTCAGCTGCTCGTCCCGCCCTCGGCACCGCCGTCGGCACCACCATCAGCGCCACCGTCGGATCCTGCGCCTCCGTCCGCGCCTCCGTCCGCTCCTCCGTCCGCTCCGCCGTCGTGTCCCGAGCCTGCACCACCGTCGGCTGGCCCGTGACCTTCGTCGGCACCGCCGTCAGCTCCACCATCGGCGCCCCCATCGTGACCGGTTCCGGCCCCTCCGTCTGCTGCTCCGTGCTCTTCGCGCGCCTCGTCAGCCATGTTCGAACCTCCACGCTCGTGGGTTGGCCGGCAAGCGCCGGCAGTCCAGACTACCCCGAGCTGGGAACAGCCAAACAGCGTATGTGCCGAGTCAGGCGGCGGTACGTCGGAATGAACGCTCCTGGAGCAGGTCAGCGTCTGCCCGAACGATGCGCCGGTGGAGGCGATCTCGTAGTCGCCCGGCTTCGTGAGGGACAGCGTCGACTGTACGTCTACATGTCGCGATAGCGCTTCGCCGCGGCGAGATCCGCACGCAGCTCCTCGGCGTTGCGACGTGGCCCGTAGCCGGGGGTGTCGCGTTGGATCCGCCAGCCCTCGGCGAGTGGGCCGGCATCGACGGTGTCGAACCCGAACTCGTCCAGCAGCAGGGTGACGGTTGCCTTGGCCTCGGGGTCGTCGCCGGCGATGACGAGCGCTCGGCGGTTGTCGCTCCCCGCCGGCTGACCGTGCTCGGTGAGCTCCGCCGCGTAGATGTGGTTGAACGCTTTCACGACCTTCGCGTCAGCAAGGCGCCGCTGCAGGAGTTCCGAGGTGGTCGTCGACTCGTCCTCGAGCTCGGGGACGAGTCCGTCGCGCTCCGGGTAATAGTTGTTCGTGTCGATCACGAGCTTCCCCGCGAACGGCTCCGCGGGGAGATCCACGATCGCCTTCAGCGGAATCGTCACAACGACGACGTCCCCGGCCTCGATCGCCCCGCGCACCGTCGCCGCCCG
>JAJAZN010000326.1 GCA_026785685.1 Thermoleophilia bacterium | reverse complement strand
CTGGAAAACGCGCGCGACGAGGCCCTGTTCGGCTCCAAGGCGGTGGGGCTTGGGCCGGCCATCCGTGACGGCCTGCCCGTTCCGCCGGGGGTCGCGCTGTCCGGCTCGATCGTCGAGGAGGTCGCCGCCGGCGAGCAGAAGGCGATCAAGGAGGTCGTCAAGGCGACACGCGGCTTGCCCGGCCCGCTCGCTGTCCGGTCATCGGCCGCCGACGAGGACGGAGCCGACGCGAGCTTCGCCGGGCAGCACCTGTCGCTCCTCAACGTCCAGTCGTCCGACGACCTCACGGAAGCCCTGAGCGAGATCTGGTGGTCAGCCACCTCGGACTCGGCGATCACCTACCGGCAGCGTGTCGGCCTCTTCACGCGTCCGAGCGTCGGTGTCGTCGTCCAGTCGCTTCTCGACCCCGAGTCGGCAGGGGTGATGTTCACGCAAAACCCGATCACCGGGGCCGACGAGCGGCTTATCGAGGCGGCCTGGGGGCTCGGCGGGGCCGTCGTCGCCGGACTCGTGATCCCCGACCTCTTCCGCGTCGACCGCTTCGGCGAGGCGCTAGAGCGGAAGGCCGGGCTCAGCGGATCGCGATCCGCAAGCTTCCGGGCGGCGGCGCCGTCGAGGAGGACGTCGCACCGGAACTCGTCGAGCGTCTCTGCCTCGACGACGGCCGGCTGCGAGAGCTGAACGACCTTGCGACCCGGTGCGAGCAGGTCTACGGCAAGGCCCGGGACATCGAGTGGGCCGTCGCGGACGGGAAGCTCTACCTGCTTCAGTGCCGGGCCGTGACAACGGGGATCTCGTGAACGACCGCGACGGCCCTTCCCTCTAGGATTCCGCCATGGCCGGTGCACCCATCGAAGCCCTCGAGCGAATCCCGCTCTTCACGGACCTGAACAAGCGCGAGCTGAAGCAGGTCGCCCGCCTGTTCAAGGAGCGGCGCTTCGCCGTGGGCGAGACGGTCGTGCAGGAGGGCTCGGGCGGGGCCGCCTTCTTCGTGATCGACTCCGGCCGGGCGGCCGTCTCGATCAAGGGAAGGAGCGCCCGAACCCTCGGGCCCGGCGACTACTTCGGCGAGATCGCCCTGATCGACGAAGGCCCCCGCATGGCGACGATCACAGCCTCGACCGAGGTCGTCTGCTTCGGCCTCACCCACTGGGACTTCGGCCCGCTCATCGAGGCGAACGGAACGATCGGCTGGAAGCTACTGCAGTCGATGGCGAAGATGCTGCGCGCCGAGAGGGAGGAGTACTCGCCGCCAACAACATCCGCATAGTTCGCCTCCTTCGACCCCGTCACTTCTGCCAGGCAGACTTCTTCGGCGCCTTGACAGGCTTGAAGTCGCTGCCGCCGGCGGCGATGCCATCGCCGTTGCACTTCTTGCACCAAACGCCCTTTTCGTGCGGCCCGGGGCAGGAGATCGAGAAGAGATCGTGCTTGCTCATACCATCACTCTCGCACGCGGTTCGGACGGGCAGCGTCGAGCGCTCGCCCTCAGATGATGCGCTGACCCTGCTGCTGACCGGAGAGCCGGTCGCGGATCCCCGCGAGTCCGGGAGCGCTCGCATCGAGATCGGGCCAGGCGCGGAGCTCGACGAGGATCGCCTCGCGTGCCTTCAGCGAGGTGGCAACCGTCGTGTCGCGACCCGGTCCCTTGCCGACGGTGTCTGCGGCGATCGTCGCTTCGGACGTGCCGCGGGACCGCAGCTTCGCGATCAGCTCCGCACTTTCGGCGTCGGTAATCCGGTCTCCGTACAGGCGCGGCATGCGTCCACCTTAGATGCAATTCCGGGGCGGCGGGTTGCGGCCGGCTGACGTGCGGGCCCCCACAGTCGCTGAAGCGGGTACCCGACCTCTATCCCAACGAGTACGATTCCGGCATGAGCAGCCTCGAGCAGGTCTCCCAGCGGTCGGTCGCCGTCAGTCGCGACCGCACCCGCGCCATCTTCGGCCAGACGATGGGCCTCGTCGCCCTCACGTGCCTCGTCGCAGCCGTTGGCGCCTACCTCGGCCGCGACATCTCTCGCGGGTGGGGCATCGTCGCCTTCATCGGTGCGATCGGATGCATCATCGGCCTCAACGTCGCCATTCGCCGCTCGGAGCAGCTCGCGGTCGGACTTCTCTTCGGCATGGGCGCCTTTCTCGGGATCGCCGTTGCGCCCACGCTCGCGTATTACGCCGAGGTGAAGCCTCAGGCGCTCTGGCAGGCCGCCGCGCTCACCGGACTCTTCATCGGCGGCTGCGGAACCTACGGATATGCGACACGGCGTGACCTCTCGAAGATCGCTCGCGTCGCCTTCTTCGCGCTGCTCGGTCTGATCGGCTTCGGGATCGTCCTGATGTTCGTCTCGATCCCGGGCGGCGACGTGATCTATGCCGTGCTCGGTCTCGTCATCTTCGCCGGTTACACCATGTACGACTTTCAGCGGTTGCGGCGAGCCGACTCGATCCAGGCTGCGCCACTGCTCGCAGCGTCGATCTTCCTCGACGTCTTCAACGTCTTCATGCTGCTGCTCTCGCTCCTCGGCGGCGGTCGCAGCTAGCGCACGGTCAGCGTCGCGCGCATCCCGCGGGCGCGGTGATCGGCGAGCGTGCACCAGAGCGTGAAGCGGCCGGGCCGGAGGCGCGTCTCGAGCGAGCCGGTCTGTCCCGGCTCGACGACACCGACGCGATACGTGCGCGCGCCTCCTACGCGCCGGAGCGCAAGATCGTGGTCGTCCTCGCCATAGTTGACGAGCTCGATGATCGCGAGGCCCTTCCGGATCGAGGCGCGTGAGAGGGCGAGGCTGAACTCGTCGCCCGAAACCTGGAGGCGGGCCGGTGCGGGTGCTGCCGCGCTCGCCGCTGGTACGAGTGCGAAAGCGAGGACTGTCGCGGTCGCAAGTCGGAGTCTCATCGAAGGATCTTGGGGCGGGCGAACTTCCGTGCGCCCGGAATGATCGCCGCGGCGTCCGTTCCAAGCCAGTCTTCGAGGATTGCACCGTACAGGCCGCGGAAATCGCTCGTCGCGCGGAGATTGCCCTGCTCGTCGAGCTTTGCGAGGCTCGGGAACTCGCCGATCATCTGGCCCGAGACCTGCGATCCGATCAGGAACCCCGCTCCGGCAGCCCCATGGTCCGTTCCACCCGATCCATTCTCCTTCGCGCGTCGTCCGAACTCCGTCCAGACGTGAACGAGGACGCGATCGGCCAGCCCGCGAGCTTCGAGGTCGCGTTGAAACGCGAGCAACGAGTCGGCGGTGAGCTTGAGGTCGTCGGACAGGCCCTGTGCCTGGTTGTCGTGGGTGTCGTAGCCGCCGGGCGCTGACAGAGCGACGACCCGGAGAGGCAGGCCGGCAGCAAGCATCGCCGCAAGTCCCGCGAGGCGTCGCGGGAACCGGTCGTCGCCACCGGGATACGCAACAGGGCTGACGATCGACTTGCGATCGTCCTTCGGCCGGAACGGCGTCAGCTGCTCGTAGAGTCGTGCCGACTGCTTCGCCGCTTCGCTCGCCTGCTTCAGGCCTGGATCACCATGGGTGGGGAGCTCTCCGAGCTTCCCGATCATCTCGACCATTCGCGTCCCCACGTCGCCCCAGACGCCGCGAGCCCAGAAGTCGTAGCGATCGGGGGCATCGACGGCGGCCACGGGCATCCTCGCCGCTGCCAGGGATGGCTGAAGGCTCCAGTCGAGGGACAACCCCTGGAGCGGGTTGTCGGGCCTGCCGACCCGGTCGAGATACCGCCCGAGCCACCCGGTCGCGAGGCGCTCGTCCGCCG
>JAJAZN010000325.1 GCA_026785685.1 Thermoleophilia bacterium | reverse complement strand
TCACGAGCCCGGCAACGAGCTGCGCCAAGCTCACTCGCGGCGGCCTCTTCGGCGCACTCGCCGATAGGCACTTCGCCGACGTTCTCGCGTGGTGCGAATGACAACGCGCTGGCGGCGCTCGGCGTCGCAGCGCCTCTGTCTTCGTGCGAGTTCGATCAGCGATCGAGGAGGCTGGCAATCCGCAACACGGTGCGCCAGTTCCGCGCCGTGCCCTGAACGCCGAGGCTCCGCTCCAGGTAGCCCAACGTCAGGCGAGTTCTGGCAGAGCCGTTCGGGTAGTTGAGGTAGACGTCGCGTCCCGAGACGAGACATGCGTCCGGCGCCGAGCGGTCGGGATCGAGACCCTGAAGATCAGCCGCACGTGGGCGCTCCAACAGAAATGCAACGTGGAGGGTCGTCGCGTCCGGCTTGGCGCCCAGTGCGAGAAACGGGTTGCTGCTCGCAATCGTGGCGATTTCGGCGGCGGAGCGGACGACGACAGGGATGCGAAGGTCGAAGGCGGACGCGATCGCTCCGGAGACGCCTGCAGAGATTGCCGGCTCGGACTCTGTAGAGGTTAGGAGGGACGTTCCCGCTCTGGAGCAGCGTCGAAACGTTGGCGAACCTCTCCTCGAGGACCGCTCGGAGTCTCTCCATCGGGACGCTGTTCTTGCCACCCACGTTGACGGCTCGTAGGAGGGCTGCATACCGCGTTGTGTCGCTTCCACCGTCATCAGCCTGCACGGAAGCCATTCCGTTCGCACGCACCGCCGTCATCTTGAACGCCCTACTCAGCTCGATGCCTGGCGCCAGCTCGTCAGATCGAACGTCGTGTTGAGCTGCTTCAGCACCTCGCGCGCGATGATGTCGCCGCCCTCCGGGTCGAAGTGGACGCCGTCGCCAGCACGCACCTTCACGGTGTCGCCCTTCGCGTTCTCCAGGTACTCGGCGAACCCGCCGGTATCGCCCGCGAACATCGTGTACGTGTCGATGAAGATCGCCTTGCTCCCCCGCTTCTGCGCCTCCTTCTGGACGACGGCGTTGACGATGTCGAACCGCTGCGTCTGTGCTTCGCTGCGCGTGATCGGTAGGCCAATCCAGACGACCATCCCGCCGCCGCGGTTGACGATGTCCATCACTCCGGCGACCCGCCGTCGGTATTCCTTCTGCCACGTCGGGCCTCCGAACTCACCGATCGTCGTACCCTCGGAAAGGCCGGTCATGTACGCCTTGTCGTCGTTGCCGCCGAAGTTGAGCACGACGACGTTCGGCTTGAGCTTCTTCACCTGCGTCCGGATCTCCTCGAACCAGTTGAAGATGTCGGGCCGCGTCAAACCGGTCGCGACATGGCCATCGACCCCGCCGACGGAGTCGATCACGGGGCTCGCGCCGGCCGCTCTCACGATCGAGTATCCGGGCGTGATCACGAGCGAGTCGCCGGCAACCCAGAGACGAAGCTTCTTTTGCGGCGTGAACTTCGGCTTGCCGGGCGGCTTCGCGACGGCTGGCTTTGGCGTCGTGCCCATGGCGGGCTTCGGCTTGGTCGTGGCTTCAGGGATCACGATCGCGACGTCGATCTCGTCGGCGTTGCTGCGCCCTGCAACGTTCTGCACGAAGTGTCGCGGCCGATCGAGCTGGAGCGCGCCGCTGACGCCTGCGAGGCCACCTGTCAGCGCCAGTGCGACCGTCCGCTCGGTTCCGGGCTGCTTGTTGAACGACGCCTTGTGCATTCCAGCTGCGTTGAACAACGCGCCGAAGAGCAGTGCAAGCACCGCGACAACGAGTCCGTTGCCGGCTGACGAGTACCGTCGCCCGTCCGTTGTGCGAATTCGGCGTCGCCGCTCGGGCGGCTCGGCCGCAGTGACTTCCCGGCGATCGGTCTCCGCCTTCTGCCGCCGAGGTCGATCGGAGGACGTCGCACGTCGCTGACGTCGTTCGCGGCGCTCCGCGTCGGCGTCCGGTGGCGCCACCGATGCGGCAGGCTCCACAGCCTCCTCCCAGCCTCGCTCGGTCGAGTCACCGGGAAGTGGCGGCAGAACATGCTCTGCCGATTCCCTGATCGGCGGCAGCTTTGGAAGGTCGGGTGGGTCGTTGGAAGCCATTAGAAGCGGAAGTAGATGAAGGGTGCCACGCCCTCGGGCCCCAGGGCATTCGTCAGCATCAAGGCAAACGCAAGCACAACAGCCTGGCCGACGACCGGCAGGCGCCCGAAACGATCCATGATCGCGTACGGGATCCGCGCCGGAAGGTACTGAGAACCGATCCCGACGGCGATCGCGAGCAGTACGCCCCACGTGACGAGCGGCGACGGCTCGCCCCAGCCGGTGGCGAGGCCCGTCAGCATGTCGGAGGCGGTCGCAAAGCTGTCGGAGCGGAAGAAGACCCAGGCCACGCAGACGATATTGAACGTGATCAGTCGCGAGATGATCCGTCGTCGGCGCGTGTCAGGCGGCTCGACGTAGCCCGGCCTTTCTCTCCGTCGGTGCTCGACAACGAGCGCGACTCCGTGGATGGCGCCCCACGCGACGAACGTCCAGCCGGCTCCATGCCAGAGCCCGCCGATCAGCATCGTCAGCATGAGGTTGCGGTACGTGATGATCTTGCCCTTACGATTGCCGCCAAGGGGGATGTAGAGGTAGTCACGCAAGAAGCGCGAGAGCGTCATGTGCCAACGGCGCCAGAAGTCCTGTATGGAGACCGCGGCATAGGGCGAGTCGAAGTTCTGCGGAAACGTGAACCCGAGCAGGAGTGCGAGGCCGATCGCGATGTCGGTGTAGCCCGAGAAGTCGGCGTAGATCTGGACGGCGTACGCGTAGATGCCGATCAGGATCTCGAGAGACGAATGCTGTCCGGGCGCACCGAACACCTCGTCGACGATGTTCGCAGCAAGGTAGTTCGCGATCACGACCTTCTTGAACAGCCCCGTTGCGATCAGGTAGAAGGCACGGCTCGTGTCGACACGCCTCGGGTTGCGCGGCGTGTCGAGCTGGGGGATCAGCTCGCCGGGTCGCACGATTGGTCCGGCGACGAGATGCGGGAAGAATGAGAGGTAGACCGCGAACTTCTCGAGCGTTGTGGGAACGAAGTCGCCGCGGTACGTATCCACGACGTAGCTGATCGCCATGAACGTGTAGAACGAGATGCCGACCGGCAGGATGATCGTCTTCAACGAGAGCGGCAGATCGAGGCCGACGATCGCAGCCATGCTCTGCGACGAGTCGATGAAGAAGTCGTAGTACTTGAAGTAGCCGAGCACGCCGAGGTTGCCGGCGAGGGCGACCCAGAGCAGGAGCTTCTTCTGCTGCTGCGACGTTGCTCGGTGAATCCGAACCGCGAGGATCTGGTTCCAGATCGTGCAACCCGCGAGCAGGAAGATGAAGCGCCAGTCCCACCAGCCGTAGAAGACGTAGCTCGCAATCAGGATGAACGGCCGCCAGCGGGCGGGCTTCGGCATCGCGAGCCACGAGAGTGGCAGCACGATCAGGAAAAAGATCGCGAACGTCGCGGTGGGGAAGAGCATCGGCGGAGCCTAGATGGTTGGCCGGATCAGCCGAGTCGGTTGAACGCGACGTCGAGCAGGGCCGCCATGTCCGACCAGATGCTCGGTGATGCGAGCACGACTGCGATCATGGATCGGTCGCCACGGCGCACCGCAACGACCAGACAGCCGCCGGCTTTCGTCGTCCAGCCTGTCTTGACGCCGTAGGTCCCAGGCGTCGTTCCGAGCATCTTGTTGTGGTTCACCCACAGCTTCGCCCGGGTCGGGGCAGCCCATTTCGTCCAGTGCGTTCGGGTTGAGACGACCTTTGCGAACGTCGGATTCTGGAGCGCCACGCGTGCGAGCACGGCCTGGTCGAGTGCGGTGGAGAGGTTTCGCATGTCGTCGAGACCCGATGCACTTGCGTAGGTCGTCGAGGTCATTCCGAGGGCCTTCGCCTTTGCGTTCGCGAGTGCGTAGAACCCGGCCAGCGAGCCGCCGCCCACGTCGATCGCGAGTGCTGTGGCCGAGTCGTTGCCCGACGCCAGCAGCGCCGACCACAGCAGCGTCTCGCGCGTGTACGCGCGACCGGCGACGAGGCCCTCCCTGTAGGGCTCGACGTTCGTCGCGGCGGGCGTGGCCACTACGCGACCCTGGAGATTCCCTCGCTCGATCACCGTGAGCGCCGTCATCACTTTCGTGAGCGACGCTATGGGCCGCCGCGCACTCGCGCCTCGGGCCGCGAGCACCCGTCCGGTTGCGGCGTCGATTGCAACGAACGACAGTGCGGCCACTCTCGAGGTCGCAGCGCTCGCGCCGGCAGCAGGTACCGCAGCCCCGGGAACGGCGAGTGCGAGCAGCACGAAGGCGACCAGAGCGAGGCAGCGTCGCGGCATCGAACGATTGTGCCAGCGCCGTCGGAGCGCCCGGCGGAGTTCGCGGTGCGGGTTCTTCTCGTACCCGGCGGCGCGATACGGATCCGCTCTGCGAGAGAGCGACATTTCCGTTTGCCTATGCCGTTCGCCCGAAGCTCGTCACGGCCCGGTTGGGGCCTGTGCTGCAGGCGGCGGAATCATCGATGCGCGTAGCGAGACAAGTGGAGTGTCGGGCACGGTCACGAGCCCGCGGGTCGGTCGGTCGAGGTCGAAGGTGATCAGGAGCAGCACCGATACGAACGCCGCTGCGAGCACCACGGAAACCACCCCGCGGCCGAGAATCGAGAGGTAGAGGGCGAGCAGGCCAAGGCCGACGGCAGCACCGACGATCTCGACGAAGAGCACTGCAAACGGGACCCTGTTTGCGAGGGCCGAGACGCGGATCGTCTGCATGTCGATCATCTCGTTGAGCGATTCCACGTACAGACGCGGAGCGCTGTCTCTCGGCGAGCCGGCGAGGGACTCGCCCGCAAGTCGCCAGAGGGAGCGCTGCAGGCGGCTCTCGTCCGCGATTGCTGCCAGCGCGGCCCCACTACCCAGAACGGCATTCGAGGGCCTGATGCTCGCGTCCGTCTACTGCTCAAGCCTCCGCAGCGATCGGGTGCGGATCGGCTCCCGGAGGGTCTGGGCGCGAAGGTAGGTCGTTCCGATCGCGTTTGCGTCGTTGACGACCGCGGCCCGGCGGCTGTCGTAGCGTCCGACGGCCATCGAGAGGCCAAAGGCGAAAACCAGCGCGACGAGGCCGAGGAGAGCTGCCTGGAGAACCCCGAACGGCTCGCGCAGCTCGGTTCGTGACCGCAAACGACGGCCCGCGAACGCGCCGAGCAGCGTAGCCCCGAGCAAGACCGCGAAGACGATGAGGTCGAGCTCGAGGCTGTTGAGGCGAAAAAACATGGTGGGCTCCGGGTCAGGTCGGGCTGCCCATGAACGAAGGGAGACGAGTCGCGAGTATCGGCTTCCCGCAGACAACCCGGCGTCGAACCCGGATCGTTCACCCGAGGGACACCGCTGAACGACGCCGCCGACGGCGACCACCCGCCGCAAGCGCGTCCCGCGCGGCCAGGTACGCAGGTTCCTCCGTCGCCGCGACCGGCGCCTCCACTCCGTCACGCGAGCGCTCTCGGTGAGTTCGCACCTCGCGTCACCCCGAGTGGCTCGGTGTCCTAGGACGTGGCGGCGCGGAGGATGTACGGCCGCAGGAACCGGGCGAGCCCCTCGGCGCCCGCGGCACCCATGTGGAGGCCGTCCGAGCTGAACCACGGCTTGCCGTTGCTGTAGGCGTTCCAGTCGGCGACCTGGAGCTCCGGCCAGCGCGTGGCGGCCGTGCGGATGACCGTGTTCGTTTGGCGGTAGATGTCGCGCTCCTCACGGAGCGTCACCCAGACAACGCCTCTTGCTCTCTGTCGGAGGGCGGCCCGCATGACCTGGTCGATGCCCTTGCCGTAGCCCGCAGACGACTCGTTGTAGCCGACGTAGACGACAAGTACGTCACCGAGAGATCCACCGCGTGACTGCACCGCCTCGAGGGTGGTGGACGGCGTCGATCCCTGATAGGGGCAGCCGATGGTGACGAGCCGCCGACACACGCGCAGGTCAAGCTTGACCTTCAGTCCCCGCGAGAGCACCGTCTGCGCCCGCGGTGTGTAGGTGATCGCGGCGGCGACCGAGTCACCGACGATGGTCACGGGCACGGGCTTCTTGACCGCGGCCGTGCCGGTGCCCGCGAGCAGGGAGGCGGTCGCCAGGGCGAGACATCCGGTGAGAAGAGAAAGCGCTCGGGTCATAGGTAGCTCCGGAGTGAACATTCGACGTGCGTCGCGTGAGCCTCCCTGATTGTGCCAGCCCGATGACCGTTCCGGAGAACGTCCTACGAACTCGAATCCGAATGAGACTTGTGCCGCCGAAACGTGCTGGGCGGCACGCAGCTTCGTCCTCGGTCGCCCAGATATGTCCCATATCTGCGGCTCCCTGCGTCCTCGCATCGCACTCGCCCATCACGCCCCGGAGACGAAGCGTCATTCTGATTCGAGCTCGTACAGCACCGAAACAAAGGAATGAAT
>JAJAZN010000324.1 GCA_026785685.1 Thermoleophilia bacterium | reverse complement strand
GCTCACACGTGAGCGCCGCCGGCGACCGTCTGGCCGAGCTCTTCGAGCAGCACGGCCGGATGGTCTACGGACTCTGCCGTGCCCTTCTTCGGGACGCCGACGACGCCGACGACGCGACGCAGGCAGCGTTTCTCTCGGCTTACACATCGCTTCTCGGTGGCTCGGTCGTCCGTGAGCCGGCGGCGTGGCTCGCGACCATTGCCCGGAACGAGTGCAGCTCCCGGGCGAAGGCGCGCATGCGGGAGCCACTACCACTCTTCGAGAGTGATCTCGCCCTTGCGCCGGGCCTACACGTCGAGCTCGACCGAAAGCACGCAGTCAAGGAGCTGCGGGCCTCGATCGCCGGCCTGCCCGAGAAGCAGCGTGAGGCGGTTGTGTTGCGAGACCTGTACGGCCTCCCCTACTCCGAGGTCGGAGCAGCGCTTGGCGTGTCAGTCGCGTCGGTCGAGTCGCTGCTGTTTCGCGCTCGGAGGAGCCTGCGGGGCAGCTTGAAGCCGCTCGTGAGTGGGGTTCTCACCGTTCCGATTTCAGTCCGAGAGGGAATCGCACGCGCGTTGCCCGAGTTCGCGACCGGGGCAGCGGCTTCGGGTGGCGCGGGCGGGGGAGCCCTTGGGCTCGGACTGCTCGCAAAGTTTGCCGGCGGCCCGGCCGCCGTCAAGGCGACAGCAGGTCTCGCCGCTGCCGTTGCAGCTGGCTCGATGGCCATCACCGGAGTCGTGGGTGTTGACGCGCCCCGTTCGACGGCGGAACGGGCTGCAGCAGCGGTCACGAGTCTGCCCACGGCGGCTGAGCATCAAGCGCCTGGCATTGAACGAACGGAGCTCGCCGCATTCACGAGTCCTGCCCGGGCACCGATTGCCGAAGCCGGCGCGAGGAGCGGCGCTGCGGCCGCGGCTGCGTCCTCGGAGTCGCGCGGTCACGGACGTACTGGTGGCGGCGAGGGAGAGGCTGACGATTCCGGCTCTGGCGGCGGCCACTCCGATGCGCGAGCGGCCCCGGGCTCGCAGGGGACGGCTCGAGACGACGGGTTGGAACGCGAGGATGGCGAGGCCGAGATCTCGGCGGCCGACGACGACACCGAGGGCAGCGACGATCTGTCGTCGGGTGGCGGCACTTCGTCCGCTTCCGGTTCGGAGAGCGATGGATCGGCATCGTCTGGCTCGTCCGGGGAGCACGTCCTCGAGCAGGAGTCCCCGGAGGATGGCAAGAGTGAAAGCTCGGGATCAGGCTACGGTGATGTCGACCATGCCGAAGAGAGTGAACCGGTAGCACCGTCCTGATTTCCCTGCGACGATGGAGCGGTGGATCGCTTTAGCTTTCGACGCTTCTTCATCGCGCAGCTGGCAGGCGTGGCAATCTTCCTCTACCTTGCGGGCGCGGTGGTCGAGTTGATCACGCGCGGTGTCGTCGGGGACTATCTTGGCCAGGGAAGGAGGAAGCGAGCCATCGGGCATTTGCGTGATCACACCATCATCTGCGGGTTCGGCCGTGCCGGTTCGGCCCATCAGATCGAGCGTCTCGAGGCGATGTTCGCTCCACGGGACGCGCCCGATGGCTGATCCCGTCGGAAAACTTTCCCGTTCGCTTGGCGAGGCGATCGGCGCCGCGGTCGATCTCGAGCGCCCGGGTGACCCCACGCACGGCGACTACGCAACCAACGTCGCGTTGCAGCTCGCCGGTCGGCTCCGCCGACCCCCACGCGAGATCGCAGAGGAGCTCGCGCTTGCGGCGCGCACGCTCGCCCACGTTGGCGCCGCCTCGGTGGCTGGCCCGGGGTTCGTCAACCTCGAGTTGGCCGACACGTGGTTCACGGAAACCCTCGCGAGCGTGCACGCGGACGGCGACCGATTCGGTGGTAACTCGGCGACGACGCGCGAGCGTGTCCAGGTCGAGATGGTCTCCGCAAATCCCACGGGCCCGATCACCGTCGCGTCGGCACGGAACGGTGCGTACGGCGACTGCGTCGCGCGTCTCCTCGCGTTCGCCGGGCATAAGGTCGAGCGCGAGTACTACTACAACGACGCGGGCGGCCAGATGGAGAAGTTCCGCGAGTCCGTCGAGGCGGTGCGTCGGGGCGAGGAGCCGCCCGAGGACGGGTATCACGGGGAGTACATCGCGGTGCTCGCGGAGACGCCCGGCGATCCAGTACCGAGGATGCTGGAGAGCATGGAAGCCAGCCTCGAGCAGTTCCGGATCCACTTCGACACCTATGAGCGACAGAGCGTCGTCGAGACGGAGATCCCGGAGGCGATCGAGCTCCTGGACACCTTTGAGGACGAGGGGGCACTCTGGGCCCGCACGTCGGCCCACGGCGACGAGAAGGATCGGGTTCTCGTGCGCTCAGACGGCGTGCCGACGTATTTCGCTGCGGACGCTGCGTACGTGCGCCGGAAGTACGCGAAGGGCTTCGATCGGCTGGTGTACGTCCTCGGCGCCGATCACCACGGCTACGTCGGCCGGCTGCAGGCGCTCGCAGAGATGCTCGGGCACCCGCGGGAGTCACTCGAGGTGCTCATCTATCAGCTCGTCCACCTGACGAAGGGTGGCGAGGCGACGAAGATGTCCAAGCGCCGAGGCGACGTAGTCTTCCTCGATGAGTTCGTCGAGGAGATCGGGGTCGATGCGGCTCGCTGGTACCTCGTCTCGCGCGGGCACGACCAGACGATCGAGATCGACATCGACCTTGCCGCCGAGAAGACGGCGAAGAACCCTGTCTTCTACGTTCAGTACGCCCATGCCCGGATTGCCGGCATTCTCCGCAACGCGCCCGAGGGCTCCGGGTCGTGGCAGGCAGCGAGCACGCCCGTCGGCCAATTCGCGACGGAGGAACGCGACCTCGTGAAGCGGATCGTCGAGTTCCCCGCCATCGCGGCCGAGGCGGCCGTGAGGAGGGCGCCACATGCGATTCCCACGTACGCGATTCGGCTCGCAGACGACTTCCATCGCTTCTATCACCATCACAAGGTGCTCGGCTCACCCGAGCAGGAGTTCCGGCTCGCGCTGTGCGGCGCGACGAAGTCAGTTGTCGCCCGCTGCCTCGACTTGGTCGGAGTCGAAGCGCCGGACAGCATGTGACCGCCGTCCGGGCGAGGTAGGACCGACCATGCGCTGGAACCTCGCCCTAGCCGCCCTCGCTGTCTCCTGGGGGCTCGTCGCAGTCCTCGCCGGTGCGATCTCGGTCGATCCGATTCCGCTTGCATTCTTCCGACTCGTCATCGCGGCGATCACGCTCGCGCTCGTTGCTCTCGTGACGGGTCACGCGCGGCTCCTGCGCCCTGGACGGTATCTCGCCGCGCTCGTTGCGCTCGGGTGTGTGCAGGCCGTGCACTGGGTGCTGTTCTTCGAGACCGTGAGGCGCGGCTCCGTCGCGCTCGCCGTGATCACGTTCGCGTCCGCCCCCGTGTTCCTCGCCGTCCTGGCGCCGGCATTTCTGCCAGAGCAGCTGTCCCGCGTCGCTGTCGCCGCGCTCGTTCCCGGTCTCGCCGGGATCACTCTGGTCGCCCTTGCCGGAGGCGAGGGAGGGTCGTTCGGATGGGTCGCCGTGGCCTGTGGGATGGGGTCGGCCCTGACCTTCGCCATCCTCCTTATCCTGTCGAAAGGGCTTCTGCATGCCGGCGCTCAGCCCCTTACCGTCGCCTTCTGGGACTGCCTCGGCGGCGGCCTCGTCCTCGCGCCGGCGCTCCTCTTCGTGGCCGGCTCCGTGCCCGAGAGCAGTGAGGACTGGGCGGCGTTGATCGTGCTCGGAGCGGTACTGACGGGCTTTGCAACGCTCGCTCACGCTGCGCTCCTGCGCCATGTGACGGCGCAGACCGCGGGCGTGCTCACGTTCCTCGAGCCGGTGTCGGCGGTGATCCTCGCCTGGTGGCTGCTCGACGAGCCCATCTCGCTCCAGGCGCTCGCCGGTGGTGCGCTCGTCCTGTGCGCCGGGATCGTGGTCGTTGTGCGAACACCGACAGACGGGGGTGTCAGCGAGTCCGTCGCCGCGATAGGATCTGCGAAGCGATGAGCGTTCCCAACGACCCGAACATCCCCGACCGGAACCTGGCGCTCGAGCTCGTGCGTGTCACGGAGGCCGCAGCGATGGGTGCTGCGGCGTGGATCGGTCGGGGCGACAAGAACGCCGCCGATGGAGCGGCTGTCGATCTCATGCGCCGGATGATCAACACAGTGACGATGCAGGGCGTCGTCGTGATCGGCGAGGGCGAGAAGGATGAGGCGCCGATGCTGTTCAACAACGAGCGTGTCGGCGCGGGGTTCGGACCGGAGGTGGATGTTGCGGTCGATCCGCTCGAGGGAACACGCCTCACCGCGCTCGGGATCCCGGGGTCGATCTCCGTCATTGCGGTCGCGGAGCGTGGCTCGATGTTCTTCCCGGGGGCGGCGCTGTACATGGAGAAGATCGCCGTCGGGCCCGAGGCTGCAGAGGCCATCGATCTGCATCTCTCACCGACCGAGAACGTCCGCTCCGTTGCGGCTGCAAAGGGCATGCGGGTGAGTGATCTCACGGTCGTCGTGCTCGAGCGTGAGCGCCACGAAGGCTTGATCGAGGAGCTCCGCGCATCGGGCGCTCGAGTCAACCTGATTCGCGATGGTGACGTTGCTCCCTCGATCGCCGCGTGCCGACCATGGACCGGGGTCGATATGCTCATGGGAATCGGCGGCACACCGGAGGGTGTCATCTCCGCCGCTGCGATCAAGTGCATGGGTGGGGCGATCCAGGGTCGTCTCTGGCCCCGGAACGACGATGAGCGCTCGGCGCTCCTCGATGCCGGGTTCGACCTCGATCGCGTCCTTACTGCTGACGACCTCGTCGCAGGAGACGACATCTTCGTGGCCGCCACCGGGGTCACCGGGGGATCGTTGCTGAGTGGGGTGCGCGCAAGTGCGACGGGCGTCGACACCGAGTCACTCGTGATGCGCTCTCGATCCGGGACGGTACGCCGCATTGCCGCGTTCCACCCGAACGACAAGCTGGCGAACCTGCGAACGGAGGGCTGATGCCAACATCCGAGCTCAATGCAATTGCTGCCTCTATCGTCGCCGACGACCGAGGCATCCTCGCCGCCGACGAGTCGACGGGCACGATCACCAAGCGCTTCGACGCGATCGAGGTCGAGTCGACCGAGCCGAACAGGCGCGCGTACCGCGATCTCCTCTTCACGACCGAGGGTATGGAGGAGGTCATCGGCGGCGTCATCCTCTTCGACGAGACGATCCGGCAGCACGCCGACGACGGAACGCCGTTTCCGGCTCTGCTCGCCGCGAAGGGCGTCGTGCCGGGGATCAAGGTCGACCTGGGAGCACATCCGCTCGCCGGGGCACCGGGAGAGACGATCACCGACGGACTCGACGGCCTGCGCAAGCGACTCGCCGAGTACTACGAGCTCGGGGCGCGATTCGCCAAGTGGCGCGCCACTCTCTCGGTCGGCGAGCGGCTACCAAGCCGATACTGCGTGCGAGTGAATGCCCAGGCGCTCGCTCGGTATGCCGCGTTGTGCCAGGAGGCGGGGATCGTGCCGATCGTCGAGCCCGAGGTGCTCATGGACACAGACCACTCGATCGACGACTGTTATCACGCCACCGCGCGGACGCTGCAGGCGCTGTTCTCGGAGCTGGGCGCCCAGCGTGTCGACCTCGAGGGGATTCTTCTCAAGCCGAACATGGTGATTCCCGGAAAGGGCAATCCCGACCAGGCGACTCCGGAGCGGATCGCCGCAGCAACGCTTCACTGCTTGCGCAGGCACGTTCCAGCTTCGGTACCCGGCATCGTGTTCCTGTCCGGGGGACAGTCCGAGGTCGAGGCGACCGTCAACCTCGACGCGATCAACCGCCTCGGCGGGCGACCTTGGCCGCTGTCGTTCTCCTACGGGCGGGCCTTACAGGGGTCGGCGCTGAAGGCCTGGTGGGGTGAAGCATCGGGCGTCACGGCTGCGCAGGGGGCGTTCCTCCATCGGGCGCGCTGCAATGCAGCAGCCGCAGGTGGCCGCTACGACGCGAACGTCGAGGGCGGTGCCTGATCGCTGTAGGCGGTCGTGACCGTCGCCGTCGTCGTGATGTCCGGTAGGTTCCCGGCATGACCGTCGGCCCCGTCGAGATCTTCGTCATCGCGTTCGACGACCCCGAGTTTCACGGTGAGATCCGTGCCGAGCTCGAGCGTCTGAAGGAGGGCGACATCATCCGCCTCGTCGACCTCCTTGCTGTGCGCAAAACCGAGGAAGGCGTCATCGAGGCGATCCAACGCAGCGATCTCGGGGCAGACGAGGCTCTCGCATTCGGCGCGGCTGTTGGAGCCCTGATCGGGTTTGGAGCGGCGGGTGAGGACGGGATGGAGCTCGGAGCCGTCTGGGGATTGCGGGAGATGGCGGACGGGCACGTCTTCGACGACGAGGACAAGTGGCGTGTTGCGGACGCGATCGAGCCGGGTCAGGGTGCGATCGTGGCGCTCGTCGAGCATCGATGGGCGATCCCGGTTCGTGAGGCCGTGCGTCGATCGGGTGGCCGCGCAGTGGCCGGGCGATGGATCGCCGAAGCCGGCCTCGTCAGGCTGGGCGAGAGCTCGACACGCATCGCGCTCGAGCTCGACAACCTCTGAACCTAAAGCTTCCCGCTCCCGCTGCCGATGGCTTCGCCGTGGTCACTGCGGCAACCACTGCACCGTCGATTCGTGCGCGCGTCGAGCGTTCCGCTCCGGACGCCGTCTTCGAGTGGCGCTTCGACGAGCTCGAGCGGGCGGGTGTCGATGCGATCGAGGCCGTCAGGCTCGCGATCGATGTCACGTTCGACATCGGACGACTGCGCGATCTGGTTGCACGCGGGTGCGATGCTGCACTCGCCGTCACGATCCTCCGCTGATCTGTCACGTTTCACGTCGAGGCGAGACGAGAACCGCTGACATCGAAACCGGAGGAACGTATGGCACTCAACGAATTCCAGCAGGAGCTCTGCTCGACCAGTCGATGGGACTTCACCGATCTGCGGGCGCTGTTCATCAACTGCACGCTCAAGCCGTCACCGTCGGTCTCGAACACGCAGGGACTGATGGACATCTCGATTGCGATCCTGGAGGCGAACGGGGTGGCCGTCGATCAGATCCGTGCCGCCGACCACGACATCGTCCCGGGCGTCTATCCCGACATGACCGAGCATGGCGCCGCGAAGGACGACTGGCCGGGGCTGTACGAGCGCGTCGAGGCTGCGGACATTCTCGTGCTCGGCACCCCGATCTGGCTCGGTGAGAAGTCGTCGATCTGCACGCGCGTGATCGAGCGGCTGTACGGAAACTCGAGCCAACTCAACGAGCAGGGCCAGTACGCGTACTACGGGCGGGTGGGTGGGTGTCTCGTGACGGGGAACGAGGACGGCGTCAAGCATTGCGCCATGAACGTCGTTTACTCGTTGCAGCACCTCGGATACGTCATTCCCCCTCAGGCAGACGCCGGCTGGATCGGCGAGGCAGGACCGGGACCGTCGTATCTCGATCCCGGCTGGGGCGGGCCGGAGAACGGCTTCACGGACCGGAACACCACGTTCATGGGCTGGAAGCTCTTGCATGCAGCGCGCCTGCTCAAGGACGCAGGCGGCTTCCCTGCACACGGGAACCAGCGGTCACTGTGGGACGCGG
>JAJAZN010000323.1 GCA_026785685.1 Thermoleophilia bacterium | reverse complement strand
GCGGAAACACGCGCTTCCGCGTGAGCCTCGAACCACTCGGCGACAGCGACCAGATCCTCATCGTGGCCGCCCCGCTCGACGAGGTCGACGACACCCTCCATCAGCTTCTCGTCGTCGAGCTCGTCGTCGCCGGCTCCATGCGCCTCGCGACGCTGCTCGCGGGGCGCTGGCTCGTTCGCGTCGGCCGGCGCCCTCTCGGATGGAGCGAGGTCACGGCCGCGGCGATCGCCGGCGGCGATCTCTCGCAGCGGGTCGACAACGACGACCAGAAGACGGAGGTCGGCCGCCTCGGCGGAGCGCTGAACACGATGCTGGGCCAGATCGAGGAGGCGTTCGACGAGCGCCGGGCGTCCGAGGCGCGGTTGCGCCGCTTCGTCGCGGATGCATCGCACGAGCTTCGCACCCCGCTCGCTGCGGTGCGCGCGTATGCCGAGCTCTTCGACCGCGGCGCCCGCGAGCGGCCTGACGACCTCGAGCGCGCGATGACGGGGATCCAGCGAGAGTCAAGGCGCATGGGTCTGCTGGTCGACGATCTGCTCCTGCTCGCGCGCCTCGATCAGGGCCGCCCGCTGGAGCGCAAGCCCGTCGCCCTCGTCGACGTCGCGACCGATGCGGTCGAGGCGGCGAGGCTGCTCGATCCCGATCGTGAGATCGATCTCGACGCGCCCGACCCTGTCGAGGTGGAAGGTGATCGCGAGCGCCTGCGTCAGATCCTCGACAATCTGCTCGCGAACGTCCGCGCGCATACCCCGTCCGGCACGCCCGCGACCGTGCGCGTCGTGCGCGTCGTGCGCGAAGGTGATCTCGCGGTCGTCGAGGTGATCGATGCGGGGCCGGGTCTCTCGGACGACCAGCTCGCGCACGCGTTCGAGCGCTTCTACCGCGGAGACGAGTCCCGCTCGCGCGATGCTGGCGGCGCCGGCCTCGGCCTCGCGATCGCGGCGGCTATCGCCGAGTCGCACGGAGGTTCGGCGGCGGTCGCGAATGTGGGCCGAGCCGGGGGTGTGGGCCTCACGGTGCGCGTCACGATTCCGGTCGGGGCGTCATCTGTTTGATAAGAGTGATTGGTCAGTTCCCTTCGAGCGGAAGGACGGATCCATGAACGGCTCCGAGCTCGATTTCTGGTTGGGCTCCTGGCACGCCCGCTGGGAGGGCGGCGAGGGAACGAACACGATCACCCGTGAGTTCGACGACAGGGTGGTCGTCGAGCGCTTCGAGGGGCGACCGTCGATGGAGCTGACGGGGTACAGCGTCTCGGTCTTCGATGCCGAGGCTGATCTCTGGCGCCAGACGTGGGTCGACGACTGGGAGCGTTCAAAGGACGCCGGAGCGACGTGGGAGCCGGCGTGGGAGATCGCGTACACACGCACCGGGTGACGACAGTGCGCGATCGTGCTGGCGGAGTCCCTACAATGCGGGGCGCGCCGACGTAGCTCAGCTGGTAGAGCACTTCACTCGTAATGAAGGGGTCCGCGGTTCGAGTCCGCGCGTCGGCTTCCACAAAACCCCTGTTAGATCGGCGATTTTTTCTTGAGCTAGAGGCGTTCGGAGTTCAGTGAGTCTTGCGTTCTCCGCTGCGGCTGATGATCGAATGTTACTTTGTGTTACTCGTACGAAGGGGCTTCCTCGGCCGCCGATGACCTCGGAAACGGCCTGTGCAGGGACATGGAGGTTGCTGCAGGTCGGCGTCCGATCACTTGTCGTGTGCGCCCCGCTGGGCGAAAAGGATGCGCGCGGGGTGTTCTGCCGAGCCGCCGGAAACGCTCAGACAGCCTCCGCTGGCCGTTTGAAGGCCCGATCAAGCGCGCGAGACAGGATCCCCGGTTTGGGAGCGGCTGTCTGAAGCGCGCGGCAGACTCGGGAACGTAGGCCGGAAGGGATCGGAAGTAGCGCGCCGACCCGGCAGAGTACTCTGCCCGTGCTGCCAAAGTAGAATACGTTCCGTGCCAGCCGAACGGAAAGTAACGGAGCAGCAACTGCGGGAGATCATGCGCCGCCGCCTTCCCGGTCCGTCGTTCGAGTCGTTCCAGGCGATCGGGAAGCGACTTGGCTTTCCCCACTCCACGATCGCCCGCAACTACAAGAAGGAGCTCGCGCGCCAGGAGGCCGAGGAGGCCCGGGCAGCTACGACAGACGCGCGGCGCAGAGCCGTCAACGACGAGATGGGCAGTTGGGTCGTCAGCTGGGACACCCATTGCCAAACGGCGCTCTTCCATAGCCCTCAGCAGCAGCTCGCCTACTATGACGCGCGTCGCCTCGACAACCCTCCGCAGACCATTTGGGACGACAACGACGCCAACAAGGGAATCCTGATGAAGCGGGAGGAGCGGGCGATCTCCGGCCACCGACATCTGTTCCGCTACAACGTACGAGGAAATTGAGGCGCGCCTCAATCCAGACTGACGCAGCAGTACGACGTCGGAGCGCGCCAAAGCAGCGCGCGACCCATGTGAGGCTCGCGCCCGGCGACGCGGCAGAGCCGACGGGCTCGAACGGAGGAGGCAGCTGCAGTCGGCCGAGTCACCGGCCAGAGCACTTGTCGGGAGGTACGACCGCGTATTCCCTGTAGGGAACGCGGCGCACGAACGGCCACTTCGCACGTGGGAGGGCCGGGCCATGGCTCCCTCCGGCCCGGCCTCCCCACGGGCGCCTACCGGCGGCTGCTCGGCCGTGCGATCCTGCCGAACGACCGCTCGCCGCCGTCACTCGTGAAGGCGCTGAGCTGAAGCAGCTCCCCTTCGAGCTCGAGTCCTGAGCCGATCACGCCGGGGTCGCGCAGCCGGACATCGTGGCCGAGGCCCGCGGAGGGGCCACGCGTCGCCGT
>JAJAZN010000322.1 GCA_026785685.1 Thermoleophilia bacterium | reverse complement strand
CGCGGCGATGACGCCCGAGACGAAAACAGCATCCTCACGGTGCGTGAGGAGGTGATCGGCGCCGTCGATCGCGACGAAGCTCTTCGGGTGCTTCGCTGCGGCGTAGATGCTGCCGGCGCAGTCGATCCCGACGATCTCGTCGATCGGAGAATGGAACAGAAGCAGCGGCCGTCGAAGCTGGGCGATCGACGATGCGAGTCGCACCGCAGCAACATCCTCGAGAAACGCACGCCGGATCGTGAACGTCCGCCCGGCGAGCGCCACTTCGGCTTCACCGGTGATGGCGATCTCCTCGGTCGACGCAGCGAACAGATGCCGGACATGACTCGGATCGTCCGGCGCCCCGATCGTGCACACCGCCTTGACCTCCGGCACGCGCGAGGTCGCAGCCAGGACCGCTGCGCCACCGAGGGAGTGCCCCACAAGAATGGCCGGTGCCGAGTACTTCATCCGCAGGTGGTCGGACGCGGCGACAAGATCATCGACGTTGGAGGAGAACGTCGTGTTCGCGAACTCTCCGTCACTCGACCCGAGGCCCGTGAAATCGAAGCGAAGCACTGCGAAGCCGCTCTGCGCGAGCGCGCCGGCGATACGCGCAGCAGCAAATGTGTCCTTCGAACACGTGAAACAGTGTGCGAACAGGATCGTGGCGATGGGTGGCCCCTCCGGCAGGTCGAACCGACCTGCCAGAAGGTCACCCTGCGACCCGACGAACGTGAGCTTCTCGCTCCGTACGGCCATCAGGACGAGCCGCCCCTCAGAGAAGGCCGTCCGGGAAGAACAACGAGAGCTCACGCCTGGCGCTTGCCTTCGAGTCCGAGCCGTGAACGATGTTCTCCGAGAGGAGGGTGGCGAAGTCGCCACGGATCGTTCCCGGCGCCGAATCGGCTGGGTTCGTTGCCCCCATCATCCCCCGTACGCCGAGGATGGCGTTCTCGCCGCGGACGGCGAGCGCGAGGACAGGACCTGACGTGATGAACGTGACGAGCTCGCCGAAGAACGGTCGTTCCTTGTGCTCGGCGTAGTGCTGCTGAGCGAGGGCGCGAGGGATCTTCAGCAGACGGGCGCCGCGCAGCTCGTAGCCGCGACGCTCGAAGCGGGAGACGATCTCGCCGCAGAGTGCGCGACGGACGCCGTCCGGCTTGACGAGGAGGAGTGTGGTTTCAGTAGCCATAGGCGCGGAAGCCTAGTCACTCCTGTTCGTCTCCGGAGGGGGATCAGCTCGAGCGGCGCGTGCGCAGCGGCTGAAGCGGCTCCTCGCCGAGCGCCGCCGACAGTGGGACTGGCTCCGCGCAGTACGGGCACGCCTGCCAGATCGCCTCGAGGGGAGCACCGCACGACGAACACGCCTGCTTCAGACGCGTCGTGCAGACGGGACAGACGAGGAACGACGGATCGACGTGCCCACGGCAGACGGGGCAACGCAGATCACGGTCGGCGAGGCGCTCTTCGAGAGCACGGTTGTCGAGTTCGCGGTCACGCCGCTCCTCGATCGAGTCTGGCGGCCGCAGAAAGAGGTAGACGATCGGCCCGACGAACGGCGGTACGAGACCGAGGACGGCAGCCATGCCGGCGAGCCACGGATCCTCGATCCGGCGGCGCGCATCCTTGAACACCCAGAACGCCGTCGTCAGCCAGAACACCGCGACGAGGAACCCCGACAGGTTGCGGGCCAGAATCCACGTATTCGAATCGAAAAAGGCTTCGGCAATCATCGGTAGCGTCCCGCGGTCAGAGAAGAACCTTGCCGAGGATATACCCGAAGGCGAACGCCGCACCGACGATGACCGTCACCACGATGAGCGCAAAGGCGAGGGCGCTGAGTCGCTCTCTCATCCGCGAGCGGCGCCTCATCGTCGAGCAGCCGCCTCGAGGTCGGCGAGGAGGTAGAGCGATCCCGTTACGAGGACGGGCTCGCCCAGGGCGTGAGCACGATCGACGGCGGCCGACGGGTCGGCGACGATCTCGACGTCGGCGAAGCACAGCCGAGCCCGCTCGGCGAGATCGGCCGCTGTCAACGCGCGTGCGTTCGAGGATCCTGTTGCGACGAAACGGCTGCCGACCGTGGCGAGACGGGCGAGCATGAGATCGACATCCTTGTCGGACAGGATGGAGGCGCAGATCGTGTAGTCGGCCGCCGGAAGACGCTCGAGGAGCCAGGAGATCCCATCCGGATTGTGCGCACCGTCGCGGATCTCACCGGGCCTCGCCTCGAGCCGCCCCGGGAGGGACACGGGCTGCGGGAGGACGACGGGACGACCGACGAAGGCGGCGGCTGCCTCGAGGGCGCCACCGAACTCGATCCTTCCGGCCGGAACGAACCGGCGATACGTGTCGTCCGGGAGAATCACTACTGTGTCGTCAGTATGGGCAACAGCAAGCTTCTCCGTCGCTATCTCCTCGACCGTTTCGCCGAGCACATCGGTGTGATCGAGGCCGACGTTCGTAAGCAGCACCACCCTGGAGCGCAGAACGTTCGTGGCATCCAACCGACCTCCGAGCCCGGCTTCGACCACGGCGACATCGACCTGCGCATCCGCAAAGGCCCACAACGCCGCGGCGGTCATCGACTCGAACTGGGTTGCCCCGATTCGTTCAGCGTCCGGCCGGATGTGGCGCAGCGCAGCCGCGATGTCCCCGGGGCGGCCGTCGATCCGCAGACGCTCGCTCCAGTCACGAATGTGCGGCGAGATCGTCGAGCCCACCGAGTGGCCGTTCGCGAGGAGAATCTGCTCGATCGTCAGCGTCGCGGTGGACTTGCCGTTCGTTCCAACCACATGGACGGCTGGGTACTCGTCCTGAGGATCGCCGAGGGCGGAGAGCAGGGCCTTCATCCGGTCGAGCCCGAAGCCGTCTTCCGGCCAGGGGCTGAGACCTGCGAGCCAGGCGATCTCGTCGCTCATACCGGGCTCTCCCACGACGGCCGTCGAGGACGGCGCCGACGGGGCCATCGTGTGGCGCTCCTCGCTGCGCGGCGCGTCGCCAGCCTGCTCCGCGCGATTGTTCGGCCGCGCAAGATGCGCCCCTCAGCCCTCTGCTGTGGAGAGCGCCTCGAGTTCGCGCCTGAACCGCTCGAGCTTTTCGCGCTCCCCGTCGACGACCGCGGAAGGCGCGCTCGCGACGAACGTGTCATTCGCGAGCATCGCCTCCGCCCTCGCAATCTCCTTCTGCAGTCGCGCGATCTCAGGCCCCGCGTCGCCCGTGACCTTCTGTCGCTCGGGCCGCACGACCGCCGCAAAAATCCGCCGCTCGTCATCGGAGTCGAGCACGACCTGGACGCCGCTGCGCCGAAACGTGACCGCCGCGGCCTGGATCCGCTCGAGCGCCCCGACGTCGGGAAGGAATCGGTCGTCGGGCTCGAGCCAGGGCGACACGATCAGCCGCCCTTGCGCGCCAGGCAGGTGCGACCAGATCTCCTCCGTGACGTGCGGAAGCATTGGATGGAGAAGCACGAGGAGTCGCTCGAGCGCTGCGACCGCGGTCGCAGCCACGCTCGGCTCGTGCTCGTAGAGACGTGGCTTGATCGCCTCGGCGTACCAGTCGCAGAAGTCGTCGAACGTGAGGTGATAGAGCACGTTTGCCGCGGTCGCGAAGTCGAACGCCGCCCACGCCTCCTCCACCTGCTCGCGCGCGCCGTCGATGCGAGCCAGGATCCATCGCTCCTCGAGCGCAGTCGGCTCGACGCGCGCCTCGACATCGCCCGCGTTCTGCAGGATCAGGCGGGAGACGTTCCAGAGCTTGTTCGCAAGCTTGCGTCCCTCCTCGATCGCACCGGGCGAAAAGCGCACGTCCTGTGTAGACGAGATCTTGAGCAGTCCGTAGCGCGTTGCGTCGGCCCCGTGCGCGTCGATCATCTCGATCGGGTCGACTCCGGTGCCGAGGCTCTTCGACATCCGCCGCCCGTCGGTAGCGAGCACGGTCGAGTGGATGATCACGTCGGCGAAGGGCACCTCGCCCATGACCTCGAGCCCCGCCCAGATCATGCGGTTCTCCCAGAGGCGGATGATCTCGCGGGCCGTCGAGTTGACGTTCCCGGGGTAGTAGGCGGCGAGCTCGGGCGTCTCATCCGGCCAGCCCAGCGTCGCGAACGGCCAGAGGGCCGACGAGAACCACGTGTCGAGCACGTCGGGGTCGCGCGTCAGCGCGACGCCCGCGCCAGCGCGTTCCTGCGCCTCCTCCTCCGTCAGGGCGCAGATCACCTCGCCGTCAGGCGTCGTCCAGATCGGAAGCTGATGACCCCACCAGAGCTGCCGCGAGACGCACCAGTCCGGCGTCTCTTCGAGCGAGGCAATCGCAAACCGATGCTGCGACTCCGGATGGAAGCGCACCGTCCGTTCGCGCAGCGCCTCGATCGCCGGTCGGGCCGGCTCCTCCATCCTGCACCACCACTGCAGGGAGATCAGGGGCTCGATCCGCGTGTGGCAGCGCTCGCACGTTCCGACGGCGTGGCGGTAGTTGTCGCGCTTCACGAGCCGACCGCGCTCTTTGAGCCAGGCGATGATCACGACATCCGCCTCCGCCTGCGTCAGCCCACGAAGGGCACCGGCGTGCTCGTTCATCCTCCCGTCGAACCCGATGACCATCGGCTCGGGAAGGTCGTGGTCGCGCCCGATGACGAAGTCGGTCGGATCGTGACCGGGCGTGATCTTGAGCGCGCCCGTGCCGAACGCCGGGTCGACGCGCTCGTCGGCGATCACCGGAACATGGCGCTCGAGGTACGGCACGACCAGATGGCGGCCGATCGCAGCCGCGTAGCGCTCGTCGCCGGGATGCACGGCCACAGCGACGTCTCCGAGGATCGTCGCCGGGCGGACCGTGGCGATCACGATGCCGTCCTCACCATCGCCGTCGGCAAACGGATAGCGGACGTACGTCAGCACGTCGTCCATCTCTTCGTGCACGACCTCGAGATCCGAGATGGCGGTCTGGTGGTGAGGGCACCAGTTGACGATCCGGTTCGCCCGATAGATCCAGCCCCGATCCCAGAGACGGACGAAGAACGTCGTCACCGCGCGCGAGTACCCCTCGTCGAGCGTGAACCGCTCGCGCTCGTAGTCGAGCGATGCGCCGAGGCGGCGGTACTGCCTCATGATCGTGCGGCCGGTCAGCTCGAGCCACTCCCACGTGCGAGCAACGAACGCCTCGCGGCCGAGGTCGTGGCGCGTCAGCCCTTCGGTTGCGAGCTGCTTCTCGACGACGTTCTGGGTCGAGATGCCGGCGTGGTCATACCCCGGCTGCCAGAGCGTGCGGTAGCCGCGCATGCGGTGCCAGCGGACGAGCACATCCTGAATCGATCCGTTCAGCGCATGCCCGAGATGAAGATCGCCGGTGACGTTCGGGGGCGGCACGCAGATGACGTAGCTCTCCTCCCGCGTTGCCCCGGCACCGGCCGCGTAGTGCCCCTCGGACTCCCAGGCGCTCTGCCAGCGCGCCTCGACGCCGTCAGGCGTGTAGAGCGGTTTCATGGTCACGTCGGTCTCCATCGGCAGTCAAGTGTACGGCGCGACGCGTCGATCTGACTCCGAACCAGAGCCGCGAGGCCCCGGTCGCTACGCTCCTCGGCCGAGGAGCCCTCCCGATGGCGCGCATCACCGAGGACGGCAGACGCGTTCCCTACGGCACGACGTGCAGCCGAGCAGACTACGACGCGGCGTTGCCCGCAGCCGTGCCGAACTCGTCGCCCGCGTCGGCCGCCTCGGCCGCCCCGCTCGTGACGAGGGTCGGACTGAGGCCCTTCGAGATCGTCTCCTTCGTGATCACGCACTTGGAGACGTCCTTGCGGGACGGGAGCTCGAACATGACGTCGAGAAGCGCGGCTTCGATGATCGAGCGAAGGCCGCGCGCGCCGGTCTCGCGCTTGAGCGCCTTCTCGGCGATCTCGAGGAGCGCATCGTCTGTGAACACGAGCTCGATCGTGTCGTAGCCGAAGAATCGCTGGTACTGGCGCGTGAGGGCGTTCTTCGGCTCGGTCAGGATCTGAACGAGGTCGTCACGGCGGAGCTGATGCACTGCCGAGACGACCGGAAGGCGGCCGATGAACTCCGGGATGAGCCCGAAGTTGACGAGATCCTCCGGCATCACAGCTGACAGAAGCTCGGCGCCTTCACCCGAGTGCTTCGACCGCACATTGGCGCCGAAGCCGACCGAGTTCGCGCCGATTCGTCGCTCGACGATCTTGTCGAGGCCCGCGAACGCTCCGCCGCAGATGAAGAGGATGTTCGTCGTATCGATGGAAAGGAACTCCTGATGGGGGTGCTTACGCCCGCCCTGCGGCGGGACCGAGGCGACCGTCCCCTCGAGGATCTTCAGAAGCGCCTGCTGCACACCCTCGCCCGAGACGTCGCGTGTGATCGACGGGTTGTCCGCCTTGCGCGCGATCTTGTCGACCTCGTCGATGTAAATGATCCCCGTCTCGGCCTTCTTGATGTCGAAGTCGGCGGCCTGGATCAACTTGAGGAGAATATTCTCGACGTCTTCGCCGACGTAGCCGGCTTCGGTCAGCGCAGTTGCATCGGCGATCGCAAACGGCACGTTGAGGATGCGCGCAAGCGTCTGAGCAAGCAGCGTCTTGCCGCAACCGGTCGGACCGAGCAGAAGGATGTTCGACTTCTGGAGCTCGACGTCGCCCTCTTCGACCTGCCCCATGCGGACGCGCTTGTAGTGGTTGTAGACCGCGACCGACAAGGTTCGCTTCGCCTCTTCCTGCGAGACGACGTAATCGTTCAAGACCGCGTAGATGTCCTTCGGGCGGGGCAGATTGTCGAGGTCGAGCGAGACGGGAGCGGTCAGCTCCTCGTCGATGATCTCGTTGCAGAGATCGATGCACTCGTCGCAGATGTAGACGCCGGGACCGGCGATCAACTTCTTCACCTGCCGCTGACTCTTGCCGCAGAAGCTGCAGAGCAGCTGCTCGTTTCCGTCGCTCGCTCGGGCCACGTCTCTCCTTTTACTCCGAAATCGCCTGTTTGGCTAGCCCGTCAGGGCTAGCGGTGCGCGATCACGCGATCGATGAGGCCGTACTCGACCGCCTCGGCCGAGGTCATGAAGTAGTCGCGATCCATGTCCTGCTTGACCTTCTCGACATCCTGGCCGGTGTGGTCGGACATGATCTCCTCCAGCTTGCGCTTCAGCGCAATCGTCTCCTTCGCGTGAATCTCGATGTCGGACGCCTGTCCCTGGTAGCCGCCCCAGACCTGATGGATCAGAATCCTTGAGTTCGGCAGCGCCATCCGCTTCCCTTTCGCGCCACCAGTGAGAAGGAGCGCGCCCATGCTCATCGCGATGCCAACGCAAATCGTCGAGACATCGGGCTTGATGAACTGCATGGTGTCATAGATCGAGAGCCCGTCGTAGACCGAGCCACCCGGCGAGTTGATGTAGAGCGAGATGTCCTTGTCGGGATCTTCCGACTCGAGGTGGAGCAGCTGGGCATTGATCAGGTTCGCAATCTGCGAGTCGACCTGCGTGCCGAGGAAGATGATCCGTTCGTTCAGCAGTCGCGAGTAGATGTCGAACGAGCGCTCGCCGCGCGAGGTCTGCTCGATCACCATGGGAATCAACGGGCTCATTCGGGCTCCTTGCTGCCGGGTGTCCACAACTTCTTCTCCGGCTCGGTGTTTTCCTTGTCAGGTGTCCACATCTTGTCGCGCGCCTCGGCAAGGTCGGGTGAAATCGGCTTGACCTCGGCGACGAGGCGATCGAGTGCGGCGCGCATGCGAAGGTCTTCCCGCAGCGACTCCTGATGGCCGTGTGCCCAGATGCCCTCGACCACCTCTTCGGGATTGTCGCCGGACAGCTCGGCCTGCTCGCGGATCAATGCTTTCACGTCGTCGTCGGAGATCTCGATCCCGACCTTGTCGGCGACGGCCTCGAGGGCGAGCTCACGTGCGACGGACTGTGCCGCCTCCGCGTGCATCTGCGCGATCAGGATTTCGGGTGTCTGTCCCGTTACCTGGAAGTACGTCTCGGGCGCAATCCCGCGGCGGTCGAGGGATCGAACGAAACCGTCCAGCAGCTCGCGGGCCCGGGTCTCGACGAGCGGGCCGGCACCCTTGACGTTCGAGGCACCGACGAGCGCATCGACGGCCGCCGTCCTGAACGCCGAATCGATCTCGGCCTCGACCGCAGTGAGAATCCGACCCTCGATCTCCGCACGAAGCTCGGCCAGCGTGTCGAACTCGCTCGCGGAGCGCGCAAGCTCGTCGTCGATCTCCGGCAGCACTTTCTGGTTGATGTGCTTGATCGTGATCGAGACGCTCGTCTCGGATTCGTCCGCGAGCTCGTACGTGATCTCCTTCGCCTCGCCGACGCTCGAGCCGACGAGCGCCGCCTCGATCTCCTCGACGAGGCGTCCTGATCCGAGCTCGACGACCGTGTCCGACTGCACCTCACCGTCCTCGCCGACGAGGTCGATGACCAACGTGTCACCTTCCGCTGCGGCACGATCGTCGGCGGGAACGAGCTCCGCGACAGTCTGTCGCAGCGCCTCGAGCTCCTGATCGACGAGTTCCTGCGGAATCTCTGCTTCGACGCGCGGCACCTCGAGCGTCGTCCAGTCGACGACCTCCGGAGTGGGCTGCACTTCGATCGTCGCCGAGAACGACCATTGCTCCTTCTCGGTGGTCGGAAGCTCGAAGTCGTACTCGGGCGCCGCGATCGGCCGCAGACGCGTGCGTGCCGCCGCCGCCCAGAACCAGCCGCTGATGTGCGATTCCACTGCCTCGACCCAGATCCGGTCTTTCCCGATCTTCGAGATCAGCACCGGTGTTGGCACCTTGCCCTTCCGGAACCCCGGAATCCTGACCGACTCCGACAGGTCGTTCGTCGCATGCTCGACGGCGTGCTCGAGCTCGTGCACCGACACATCCACCGTCAGGCGGACACGATTGTCTCCGAGCTCTTCCACCTGCGAGGACATCAGAGGGCCATTCAAGCAGAGACGGTATGGCCTCCCGACGGGTTGTCGGTCGGTCCGCTCCGTCCGACCCGAGTCCTACCCTCGCCACATGGTGATTGGAATCATCGTCTTCGGCTCCGTCTTCCTCGTCGGGCTCGCGCTCGGAACGGTGACGCGGAGACCACTCGCGACCGCGTCGCTCGTGGTTGCAGCCTTCGTCAGCCTGCTCGTCGTGCAGACGCACGAACCGCTCGCGGGCGCCGCGGCGTTTGCGCTCATCTCCCTCGCCGGGCTCGTGCTCGACTCCGTGCGTGAGACCGTCGGCCTGCTGCTCGGCCGCTAGCCACCGTCGCAGGTCCGTCGCGCTAGATTCTTCGCACCACGCGGGCGTGGCGGAATTGGTAGACGCGGCGGGTTTAGGTCCCGTTGAGCTTCGGCTCTTGGAGGTTCAAGTCCTCTCGCCCGCACCTCAGGAACGCTGCGCGGACCGAACGTCGAGTGACGAACCACGGTTCTTCACACGCCTGGCTGAAGCTGTGTAGCGTGAGCGGGTAAATGGCCCCGGGAGGAATCGAACCTCCGCGCGTGGATTCGAAGTCCACCGCTCTATCCACTGAGCTACGGGGCCGTGCACGGATGCACGGTATCCTGTGGAGCGCACGTGGTGGCGGTAGCTCAGTTGGTAGAGCCCCGGGTTGTGATCCCGGTGGTCGCGGGTTCAAGTCCCGTCCGCCACCCTATTTCTGCCAGTGTCGGGGGGGGGGGGGGGGGGGGGGGGGGGGGGGGGGGGGGCGGGGGCCCCCCCGGGGGGCAGGGGGCGGGGGGGTTTTTAAAAATTAGGCGGGCGGCGCAGAGTGCGGTGTGGTGTTGTGGGGGGGG
>JAJAZN010000321.1 GCA_026785685.1 Thermoleophilia bacterium | reverse complement strand
GGGCGGCGGGCGCGGCAAGGCAAACGGAGTTCGGCTCGACCGCGATCCCCCGAGCGCCGAGGACGTGCGCGAGGCGGCCTCGGGCCTTGCGGCGAGCGAGGAAGATCTCGTCTTGCTCGCGATGTTCGGTGACGAGGCGGAGACGCTCCTCCAGACGATCCGGCAGCGGCACTCACGCGAGTCCTCGCTTCTTCTCGGGGACGTCGACGCAACACGCGGGGAGCGGATCCGCGAGCTCGTGAAGATCGTGCAGGAGTCGGGCGTCGGGGAGATCGAAATCGAGGACGAGGGGATGCGTGTCTCTGTGCGCCGCGCGGACGAGGGAGGCACGGTCGCCGCTCCGCTCGCCGCATTGGCGGAAGCTCCAGAGGGTGAGGTGTCCCCCGCAAGAGCGGGGGCAGGGATCAGGATCGATTCACCGATGGTCGGTGTCTTCTACCGAACGTCGTCGCCCGGGACGCCCCCGTTCGTCGAGGTCGGCGACGTCGTTGCCGTCGGCCAGACGCTGTGTTTGCTCGAGGCGATGAAGCTCTTCAACGAGCTCAAGTCCGAGCACGAGGGCCGAGTGAAGGCGGTTCATGTCGAGAGTGGGCAGGCAGTCGAGTTCGGGCAGATCCTCTTCGAGCTCGACCCGGTCGACACTCAACCCATCGTTTAGAGGCGAGCGATGTTTTCCCGCGTGCTCGTCGCAAACCGAGGTGAGATCGCGGTGCGCATCATCCGGGCGGTTCACGAGCTCGGGATGGAGGCCGTCGCCGTCTACTCGACGGCCGACAGTGATGCGCTCCACGTCCAGCTCGCTGACCAGGCCGTCTGCATCGGACCGCCCGCGGCGACGGACAGCTACCTCCGCGTCGCGAACGTGATCGCAGCGGCCGAGACCACGGGTTGCGAGGCTGTCCATCCGGGCTTCGGCTTCCTCTCCGAAAACTCTGCGTTCGTGCGGGCCTGCGTCGAGAACGATCTCGTCTTCGTCGGGCCTCCTGCGGATGTGATCGACAAGACGGGCGACAAGGCGCGGGCCAAGGCCGAGATGCGCGCAGCGGGCGTGCCGCTCGTCCCCGGTACCGAGGGTGCCGCGACGCTCGACGAGGTTCGCGTCGCCGCCGGGAAGCTCGGGTTCCCTGTCCTCCTCAAGGCGACCGCCGGCGGCGGCGGCAAGGGCATGCGGGTCGTGGACCGGCCGGAGAATCTCGAAGCGGCCTACGGCGCTGCGAGTGCGGAGGCGGAAGCGGCCTTCGGCGACGGCTCCATGTACCTCGAAAAGGCCCTCGTCCCAGCACGTCACGTCGAGATCCAGGTCATCTGTGATGCGCAGGGTGGCGTGCTCACCCTCGGCGAACGAGAGTGCTCGATCCAACGTCGGCACCAGAAACTGCTCGAGGAATCCCCGTCCGTCGCACTGACGCCCGAGACCCGAGAGGGGATGGAAGCGTCGGTCGAGCGCGCCTGTCGGCAGCTTGGATATGTGAATGCAGGGACGTTCGAGTTCCTTCTCGGCCCGGACGGAGAACCGTCGTTCATCGAGGTGAACTGCCGCCTCCAGGTGGAACATCCAGTGACCGAGATGGTGACCGGGATCGACATCGTGCGCGAGCAGTTCCGTGTCGCCGCAGGGGAGCGGCTGTCGCTGACCGGCCGCGCTCCCCGCGCGGGTCACGCGATCGAGATTCGGATCAACGCCGAGGATCCTCGGCGTGACTTTGCCCCGGCCCCGGGCCTCGTTACGCGGTTCCGCCCTCCGCTCGGGCCCGGAGTACGTGTGGATACGGCCATCGTCGAAGGAGCGTCGATCCCGCCGTTCTACGATTCGATGATCGCGAAGGTGATCGTCCGCGACGACACGCGCGATGCTGCGATATCTCGGGCGATCCGTGCGCTCGAGGAGCTCGAGATCGAAGGGATTCCCACCACGCGGGAGCTCGCGATCGACATCCTGCGGTCGCGCGAATTCCGGAGAGGCGACTACTCGACCAGCTACCTTGCCGAGATGGAAGGCCGCCTCCCGTCGATGTCGCCCGCATGAGCCACCAGGGACTCGTCGTCGCCGGCCCACTCGGTCGGATCGAGCTCACAGGGCCGGCGCTCGCATCTCTCGTCACGCGGTCAGCAGAGGCGGTCGACGGCGTCCATCTCCGCTCACGCCGTCGCCTGAACGTCGTTGTCGACGGGAGCGCAATTCGCGTCGAGATCGGCGTCGAGGCAGCTGTTGGAACCCAGCTGAGCGATGTCGGTGAGTCTGTCCAGCACTCGGTTGCGAGCGCGGTGACGGCGACGACGGGTCTTCCCACGCAGGTCGACGTGACGTTCGAGGTGATCGCGTGACGGTCGCCAAGGTCGGGCGGCGGCAGTCTCGCCGAACGGCGCTCTTCTTGCTCTACCAGTGGGACCTCACGGGGCAGCCGCTTGCCTCTCTCTATGACGGGACGCCTGACGACTTCGCGCTCGGCCTGGCCGAGGCGATCGCCGAGCGTGCGCCGGAGCTCGACGAGCGGATCACGGCCGCGTCTGACGCGTGGGCGGCCGATCGGCTCGGTACGCTCGAACGGAACATTCTGCGTATCGGGGTCTACGAACTGGAGGAGGGCACGGTGCCTGCCGAAGTGGCGATCAACGAAGCCGTCGTACTCGCAAAGCGGTACGCCACAGAGGACGCTGCCCGACTCGTGAACGGGATCCTCGGCCGCATTCAGCGCGAGGAGACGTCGTGAGCGCCAACGAGAGCCTCGGACGCGCGCAGGAGCTCGCCGAACGGCTGCGCGCGAGGCTGGACAGCCTCGAGCGACTCGCGGAGGCGGGCGACGTCGATGCCGCGGTCGACGATCTCGCGGAGATCGCCGAGCTCGCGAAGCAGATCGAAGCCGAGGTGCAGCGGGCCCGCGCGAGCGCCGATGCAGGCGCCTGACGCACTTTTCGAGCTGACGGAGCGCTATCTCGAGCGCCTCGAGCTGGACGCCGAGCTCGGGGAGCAGCGCGCATCAATGCGCTACGCCCTCGAGGGCGGGAAGCGAGTCAGGGCCGTCATCTGCCTGGCCACCGCGGAGGCTGCCGGCGCGGACCTCGAGCAGGCGCTGCCAGCTGCGGCGGCGCTCGAGCTGATCCACGCGTTCTCGCTCGTGCACGACGACCTTCCGGCGCTCGACGACGACGACGAACGACGCGGTCGGCCGAGCGCGCACGTTGCGTTCGGTGAAGGCGTTGCCTTGCTGGCAGGCGACGCCCTCATCGCAGAGGCGTTCAGACTCGTCCTCACGTACCCGACCACCGCGCCGGCGCGCGAGCTCGCGGGCGCAACGCTCGGAATGATCGGGGGTCAGTACCTCGACATCACGGGCGGAGACAGCGACCTCGCGGAGCTCCATCGCTTGAAGACAGGGCGGCTCCTCGCAGCCTCGGTGGGTCTCGCGCTCTGGGCAGCCGATGTGCCCGAGTGCGAGCAGGAGCCATGGCGTGAGTTCGGTGAGGAGCTCGGGATGCTGTTTCAGGTCGTCGACGACCTCCTCGACGGTGACGGATATGCAGCGCGCCTCGGAGTCGATGCCGCTCGCGGACTCGCCCGCGAAGCAGGCGAGCGCGCGGCAGCCGCTCTCGTCCAGATCCCGGTCGCCACATCGGTGCTTCGCGCGATCGTCGACGGCCTGGTCGTTCGCACCGTGTAGCCGTGCTGCGCTGCCTCTCCATCGGCCGCGACAGCATCGTGGTGTGATCCAGTCCAGCGGGCACGCCCGCACCCGAGCTCGAGCACGCGCTTGCCGGCGACGTCGAGGGTTGCAAGATCGCGGCTCGCCGATCAGGCTCTCGGGATCAGTGGGGCGTGCGAGCAAGAGCTCGCGATCCCTGATCACGATTCGTTCCTCACGCATCCGGCTAGCCTGCCACGAGAATGAAGAAGCGGCTCGATGTCCTCCTCGTAGAGCGTGGCCTCGCGGAGACCCGCAGCCAGGCGCAGGCGCTCGTCATCGCCGGGCTCGTCTCGGGCTACGACAAGCCGGGAACCCAGCTCGATGAATCGGTCGTGCTCGAGGTCGAGCGGCCACCGAGATTCGTCTCACGTGGGGGCGAGAAACTGGCGCACGCGCTCGAGTTGCTCCCGCTCGACCCCTCGGGCAAGGACTGCCTCGACGTGGGGGCCTCGACAGGAGGGTTCACGGATTGCCTGCTGCAGAACGGGGCGGCACGGGTGATCGCCCTCGATGTCGGGTACGGCCAGCTCCACCCGCGGTTGCGGGCGGACGACCGCGTCACCGTGCTCGAGCGGGTGAACGCGCGGAACGTGACGGTTCTCCCGTTTGCGCCGCATGTCGTCGTATGCGACGTCTCGTTCATCTCGGTCAGGACAGCCCTGCCGCCGCTACTCCGGCTCGCTGCGCCAGGGTGGGAGGCCCTCGTCCTCGTGAAGCCACAGTTCGAAGCGGGCCGAGCCGACACGCCGAAGGGCGTCGTCCGCGACCTCGAGGTGCGACGCCGGGTGCTCCGCGACGTCTGCGCCTCGACGTCCTCGTGGGGCTCGCGTGTGCTCGGCGTCGTAGACTCCGGTCTCCCCGGCCCGAAGGGAAACCGGGAGTTCCTCGTCCACCTGATCGACAGTCCGGAGCCGACCGATGCCGATGAGCTCGAACGCTGGATCGACGATGCCGTCGGGTAGTCGCGTCAAGCGCGCCGCCGTCGTGCTCCACGGGCGTCCCGAGGCGCTCGGGACAGGCCTCATGCAGCTCGAAGCCGTGGCGGCCCGAGAAGGCGTCGAGCTCGTCGTCGCGGCCGACGAGTCGATCGCGCCGGGCGACGTCGAGCTCGCCATTGTCCTCGGGGGAGACGGAACGATGCTTCGAGCACTCCACCGCTTTCTCGGGACTGGAGTGCCTGTGATCGGAGTCAACTTTGGCCGCGTCGGCTTCCTCAGTGCGATCCCGAAGGACGATCTCGACGTGGGTGTCGAACGGGTGTTCCGCGGAGAGCTTGAGGTTGTCGAGCTCGCGACGCTCGAGGTCGAGACCGGAGGCGAGCGATTCGTCGCGGTCAATGACGCGGTCGTCACGAGCGGCGAGCTCGGCCGGATGGTCGAGCTCGAATGGTCTGTCGGCGGAGAGGACTTCGGTCGTGTTCCCTGCGACGGTCTGATCTGCTCGACACCGTCGGGCTCGACGGCGTACAACCTCTCGAACGGCGGCCCCGTCTTGATGTGGGCCCTCGACGCGATGGCCCTCACGTTCGTCGCGCCACACGACCTGCGGGCGCGGCCGTTCGTCGTCCCGCGGGGTCTCGATCTGCTTGTCAGGAATCAGACGGCGGCAGTCGACTGCGCTGTCCTCGTTGACGGCCACCGGGTTGCCGACTGCGAGTCCGGCGGGCAGGTGTCGATCCGCCTTGGCGCTGAACGCTCGCTGCTCGGCACACTTCCCGAAGCGACGTTCGTCCGCCGGTACCGCCAGAGCTTCGGGAGCTCGTAGCGCTAACGGTTTGTCTTGTCAGGACATGTGTGTCGGCCGCGCGTGCGGTCTACCATCCCCAGAATGCTGCGACGCCTCCGGATCGAGAACCTCGTCCTCATTCGTGAGGCCGAGCTCGAGCTGGGTGCCGGGCTGATCGTCCTGAGCGGAGAGACCGGCGCCGGGAAGACGATCTTTGCCCAGGCGATCGGGCTCCTCCTCGGCGTCAAGGGTGACGCCGCCGCCGTTGGCCCGGCGGCAAAGGAGGCGTACGTCGAGGCCGAGTTCGATGTCGCGGAGGGATTCTTCGACGACACCGAGCTAGAGGCGTTTGCAGAGTTGCGGCCGGAGGATGAGCCTGGGGTCGTCCTCGCGCGGCGCGTGTTCGCAGACGGCCGCACACGGGCGTACGCGTGGGGACGCGCGATCGCGCGCGAGGATCTCGCCGCAGCAACAGAGCGCCTGATTGCGATGTCGGGGCAGTTCGAGCAGCGGAGGCTCGCCCGACCGGCCTATCAGCTTGACGTGCTCGACGCGTTCGTCGGCGAGGAACAGACCGCCCGCAGGCGCGAGACGCGAGATGCGTGGCGTGCGCTCACCGCTGCTCGTCGCCGGAACGAGGAGGTGACGAGGGATGCCGGGGCGGAGGAGGTGCGCATCAGCGCTTTGCGCGAGTTGGTCGAGCGAACGGAGGGTTTCGAGCGCGGGGAGGAGGAGACACTACGCACCGAGCGCGAACGGATGCGCCACGCCGCTGAGCTCGCCGCGGGTGCTGCTGCAGCGACCGCAGCCGTCGCACCGGACGATGGAGAGGGCGCGGCGTCGCTCGCAGCCGCTGCCGAGCGCGCGCTGACGCCGCTCGTCGACCTTGCGCCCGAGCTCGAGGGGCCAGCCGCGGAGCTTCGCGATCTCGTCCACCGACTCAACGACGTCGGGGGCGATCTGCACCGTTTTGTCGCCTCCCTGGAGGCAGACCCCGCCAGGGTCGAGTCGGTCGAGGAGCGCCTGGACCTGATCGCGGAGGCGCGCCGTCGGTTCGATGCCCAGACGACCGACGCGTTGCTCGACCGCCGCGAGGCGGCGGTTGCAGTGCTGAACGAGGTCGACTCCGGGGTCGACGCCGTCACCGCCGCCGCAGCGGCGTTGGCGCTCGCGACGGAGCAGTTCGAGCTCCACGCTGCCGCTCTCCACGACGCGAGGAGTGCCGCGTCGGAGGCCTTCGCCGAGGCGGTCGCCGAGAACCTCAAAGGCGTTGGCATGGGTGAGGGCGAATTTCGTGTCGAGCTCCGCAGTCGAGAGCAGGGTCCCGCGGGCCTCGACGAGGTGGTCTTCCAGATCCGGCCCAACTCCGGAATGCCACTCGGCCCGGTTGCCGAGACCGCCTCCGGCGGCGAGCTCTCCCGCATTGCACTGGCGCTCGCCGTCGTCGCCGGGGGCGAGACGCTCGTCTTCGACGAGATCGATGCGGGCATCGGCGGCGTCACGGCACACCGAGTTGCCGAGACGCTGGCGCGCCTCGCAGAGCGTGCGCAGGTGATCACGATTACGCACCTGCCCCAGATTGCGAACGTCGCGACGACGCACTTCCGCGTCGAGAAGGTTCCCGGCGATCCGACTCATACGCGTATCGAGGAGCTCACGCCGGACGAGCGTCGCGTCGAGCTCGAACGGATGCTCGGCGGGGAAGAGTTCCTCGCGGGGATCGCGTCGGAGCCTCGCGGGTGAGCGAGATCGTCGGCACGGCACGGCTCGGCAAGCGGACCAAGGATCTCGTCAAGCGCCTGAAACCTGGCGATCTCGCGATCATCGACCACGTCGATCTCGATCGCGTCTCGGCCGAAGAGCTCGTCGAGTCCGGAGTACGCGCGGTTGTCAACGTCGCGTCGTCGAATTCGGGACGGTTCCCGAACCCCGGACCGCTCGAGCTCGTGCGCGGAGGCGTCTGCCTTGTCGATGCTCCGGGATCCGATCTATTCGAGCACCTCTCGGACGGGGAGACGGTCACGGTACGCGCGGGCTCCCTCTGGCGGAACGGGACGCGCCTGGTGGAGGGCGTCGAACTCACCGAGGCAGTGCTTGCCTCGGCGCTCACGGGTCAGCAAGCGCGCGTCACAGAGGCGCTCGAGGCGTTCGCGGACAACACGCTGCGGCACCTTCGAGAGGAGGGTCGATTACTCACGGAGGGGATCGACTTCCCCCCGCTCGCAACGAAGTTCCGGGACCGGCACGCCGTCGTCGTCGCGCGTGGGCCTGGCTACAAGAGCGATCTGCGCATCGTGCGGCCGTACATCAGGAACTTCAAGCCGGTGCTCGTCGCCGTCGACGGGGGCGCCGACGCGCTGCTCGAGATCGGGCTCCGTCCCGATGTGATCGTCGGTGACTTCGACTCGGCGACGGACGCGGCGCTCGCGTCGGGCGCCGAGCTTCTCGTCCACGCGTACGCGGACGGGCGGGCGCCCGGCTCGGAGCGGCTGAGGGCCATGGGGCTTCCGTTCTTTACTGTTGCCGCGCCCGGGATCAGCGAGGACATTGCGCTGCTCCTCGCACACGAGCGGGGAGCCGAGTTGATCGTCGCTGTCGGCACCCACTTCAATCTCGTCGAGTTTCTCGAGCGCAACCGGGAGGGAATGGCGTCGACGTTCGTGACGCGATTGAAGGTTGGCGAGTCGCTCGTTGACGCGAAGGGCGTGTCGCGACTCGTCTCTCCGCGCATCGGCGTCTGGCCGCTCGTCACGTTCGTGGCGGCGGGCGTCGCAGCGATAGCCGTTGCCGTTCTCGTCTCACCCGCGCTGCGGAACGTGATCCAGTCGCTCGGACGTTCGTTCGGAAACGCGCTCGGTTTGTAGATCGGAGTAGAAGCCAGGCTGAAGCCCGGCACCTACACTGCCTCTCGTGTTTGACCTCCGCTATCACGTCGCCTCACTGACGGCGGTTTTCGTCGCGCTCGTGATCGGCATCCTCGTCGGCGTCGGCCTATCGGGGAAGGGGTTCGTCAACGATGCTGAGCGAGAGAACCTGACGAGCAAGATCTCGGCACTCCAGCAGCAGGGCGAGTCGGCGCAGGAGTCGCTCGACTCGGCCACGCGGGTCGAGGAGGCGCTGCGCCGCTTTGCGGACGAGACCTACCCTACGGTCGTGCCGGGACGGCTCGAGGGCAAGCGCGTCGCCGTGCTGTTCGTGGGGCCGGTCGACGCCGGGATCGCGTTCTCGGTTCGAACGGGCGTTGTCGACGCCGGAGGCACGATCGTGCGCACGCGTTCGATCCGTGTGCCGCTCGATACGAAGCGGGTTGAGGAGATACTCAAGCGTCAGCCGTCATTCCGCCGTGTTCAGGGCGTCGCGCAACTCGCGAATCTCGGTGGAGCCCTCGGAACGGAGCTCGTGAACGGGGAGGCGACGCCGCTCTGGGATGCGCTCGACGAGACGATCGTGCTCGAACGGAAGGGGCTCTCGACGCCTCCGGTGGACGCTGTTGTGGTTGTGCGGTCGGCCGAGCCACAGCGAGGGCCGACCAAGGCATTCCTCGCCGGCGCCTACTCCGGTCTTGCTCGCGCAGGTGGTGTCGCAGTCGGGGTTGACGCCTCAGGCACCGGTGCAAGTGCGATTCCCGCTTTTGCCCTGTCGGGGCTCTCGACCGTCGACTCGGTCGATACATCGGCCGGCCGCCTCGCGCTCGTGCTCGTGCTCGGTGGTGCAACACCGGGAAGCTACGGCGTGAAGGAGCCAGCCACCGACGGCATCCTGCCGCCCGTTACTTCCTCACCGCAACCGGGGTGAGCGGTCGGCTAACCATCCTTGTCGCCGCTCGCGATGAGGCGAAGCGGATCGGGACGACGGTCGAGGCGCTCCGCGCACGCTTCCCCGCGGCCAACGTCGTCGTCGCAGACGACGGCTCCCGGGACGCCACCGCCGCTCGTGCCGAGGCCGCCGGTGCACGGGTGATCCCCCTCGGGCGGCGGGGGAAGGGCCAGGCGTTGACGCTCGCCGAGCGGAAGCTCGATCCGGGGCCGCTCCTGCTGTGCGACGCCGATCTCGCCGGGGACGTAAGCGCACTCGCCTCGACCAACGCGGATCTCTCGATCGCCGTGTTCAGGGCCAGGGAGGGAGGAGGGTTCGGCCTTGCGAAGCGCGCTGCACGATCCTTGATCGCCGCACGGTCTGGATTCACGTCGCGAGAGCCACTCTCCGGCCAGCGCTACCTGTCGCAGCGCGCCCGCGAAGCCGTCTTCCCGGTTGCGATGGGCTTCGGTGTCGAGACGCGAATGACCATCGATGCGGCTCGCGCGGGCCTCGCGATCGAGGAGATCGAGCTGGATCTCGAGCATCGCGCCACTGGCCGAACCGTCCGCGGCTTCGCCCATCGCGGCCGCCAGCTCGTCGAGCTCGGTCTCGCGTGCGGGCCGCAGGCGGTCAACCACCGAGGTTTACGGCTGCCGCTCGTGGGCTCGCTTGTCGGTCTCGGCGTCCCGTCGGTGTTGCCCGTGGCGGTGATTGGCCTCGCCGACGATCTGTGGAGCGGGCCCGAACGGGGCTTCCGCGCCCACCTCGGATCGGGCGCGACGACGGGCACGCTGAAGCTCGTCGGGATCCCGCTCTTTGCCCTCGCGCGGACGCGCTCGCTCTCCGGAGCGCTCCTCGTCGGCCTCGCGGCGAACACCCTCAACCAGCTCGATACGCGCCCCGGGCGGGCGCTGAAGGCGTTCGCGATCGGCTCGCTCCTCGTCGGTGGAGTGCCGAAGCGGGCTGCCGTCGTGGCCGTCCTCCTCGCTCCCTACGATCTCAGGGAGATGGCGATGCTGGGGGATGCGGGTTCGAACGCTCTTGGAGCCGTGCTAGGTTTCTCTTCCGTGGAGAGGCTCACGGGATGGAGACGGTGGAGTGCGATCGGAGCGCTCTCTCTCCTGACCGTCGTCGGCGAGCGCCGCTCGCTCGGTGCCTCGATCGAGTCGACGCCCGTCCTGCGGGATTTCGATCGCCTCGGGAGAGATCACTCGTGAGCGAGCCTCAGACGAAGTTCGTGTTCGTCACCGGCGGAGTCGTTTCCGCGCTCGGCAAGGGCATCGTTGCCGCGTCGCTCGGGCGCCTGCTGAAGTCGCGCGGCCTGCGCGTGCAGGCGCAGAAATTCGATCCGTACCTCAACGTCGATCCGGGCACGATGAGCCCCTTCCAGCACGGCGAGGTCTTCGTCACCGAGGACGGTGCCGAGACCGACCT
>JAJAZN010000320.1 GCA_026785685.1 Thermoleophilia bacterium | reverse complement strand
GCGGCGTCGTCGTCGAGGAAGAAGCCGATCGACATCAGCTTCAGATCGCCACGCACAGGAGGCACGATCATCGTGTCGACGACGACCGGCCGCTGCTGGACGCCCAGCATGTGCGGGATCGAGTGGCCGTAGACGTCGGCATCGAGCACTCCGACGCGCTGCCCCGTGGCTGCCAGGGCGGCCGCAAGATTCGCGGTCAGCGTCGACTTGCCGACGCCTCCTTTGCCAGATGCGATCGCAACGACGCGCGTGATCGGGTCGAGCGAGATCGTCTTCTCCGGCCGGCCACCACGAAGTCGTGAGGAGAGCGCCGCCTTCTCGTCCGGGCTCATCACATCGAAGTGAAGCTGGACGGATCCCACGCCTTCGATGGCACCGATGAAGCGCTGCACCTGATCCTCGAACGAGGACCGCATCGGGCAGCCGGCGACCGTCAGGGCGATCGTCACCTCGACTCCGCCGTCGTCGTGGATCACGACGTCGCGGACCATCTCGAGCTCGGTGACGGGCTTGTGCAGCTCGGGGTCGATGACCTGCTCGAGCGCCGTGAGGATCGCGTCGCGAAGGGGACTCGCCATTGTGGCAGCCTAGCCGGGGTCGGTAATTGCCCGCGCAGGTTGTCAGGGATTTTCGCATCCCGGTTCCCGTGTTTGCACTGATGAACTCCGGGGCAGACAGGAAGAGACTCGATTCACGTCGCGCCCCAGGCTTGGGGTCATTGCGAAATCAAACCGGGAGGTATGAGAGAGTGAACGGTCGTAGAGCCCTTGAGATCGGCGGCATCATCGCCGGAGTCCTAATGATTGCGTTCGGTATCGGAGCGCTTGTCATGAGCATCAACGCTCGCAACACCGTGAGTACGGAGATCAAGACCGAGCAGATCGTCGGCTCGCCTGACATGAATCCGACTGACATCGCGGCGGCCGCCCAGGAGGCGGGGCTCAAAGATATGACCCTTCCCACGTGCGACGTCGCCGAGCAGCCGATCGAGACCGGAAGCGACGCCCGGTGCTTCGCCCAGTACCTTCGGATTCACGCTCTCGAGGTAACCGGCGGTCTAACTTACGCCCAGATGGGCCGATTCGCTCTGGCGAGCGATCCTGGCGACCCCAAGGGAACGAGCAATGACGCGGAGGCTCTGAAGGACGAGGACGGGAAGCCCGTCTCGAACGGGACGCGGAATACGTGGATCACGGCGACCGCTCTCGCCACCGCGCTCAATGTCTCGTACATGGCCGAGCAGATCGCATTGTTCGGGCTGATCGTCGGGATCGCGCTGCTTCTGAGCGGGATCGGCTTCATCATCCTCGCACTCACCGTCCTCGGTAAGCACGACAAGCCTGCAACAGCCTGACGCGAGAGGCGCTCGGAAGGGTGCCACTTCCCGGAGTCTGAGGGGGCGGCTCTGCCGCTCCCTCAGACTATTTCAGCGCCCGCGCGAGGTCTGCACAGAGCGCCGGATTGGCCGCCGCGACGAGCCTCGAACGCCCCTCCAGATCGAGCCTTGCCTCTGCAAACGGCGGATCCTCGAACAGCTCAATCGCGTAGCCGCGCTCCCGCACGAGCAACTGCGCTGCCGCGATGTCGATCGAGCGGGCCGGCTTGAGGGAGCACACCGCGTCGACCCGGCCCGCAGCGAGGTGACAGAGGGAGAGGGCCAACGAGCCCATCACACGCAGGCGCTCGGCGACACCGAGCAGGGACGAGGACTTGTCGGCGATGTAGGCGGTCGTTGTCGCTTCGAACGAAAGGATCTCGATCGGATCCTTCGGCGCCGGAGCCTTGAGAGGGCGATCGTTGAGACGCGCCCCGCGCCCACGCTCGGCGACCCACTCCTCGCGGGCACCGAAGTCGTACACATAGCCGAAGGTGACGTCCTCCATCGTCGGGCCTTCGGCAACGGCGAGCGAGAGGGAGAAGAACGGAATCCCGCGCTTGGCGTTCACCGAGCCGTCGATCGGGTCGACGATCACGCGCATCGGCCCCCCTGCGCCGAAGACGCGCTCGCCGAGCTCCTCCGAGACGAGGACGAAGTCGGCGTTCAGGGCCTCGAGTCGCGCGACCACCGCCTCCTCCGCCGCTGCGTCTATCGCCGTGGTCTCGTCACCACCCTCGCCCTGCCGGAGCACCGGCTCGCGCTCGAAGCGCGTCGGCAGCTCCGCCAGCACGAGGTCGATATCAGCGACGCAGTCGCGACAGAGCTGAAGCCAGTCGGAGCTCATACGGGATGGAACAGCAGCCCACTCGTGAGCTTGGGGAAGAAGTACGTCGTCTTCTGCGGCATCACCTCACCGCGTCTCGCGCGCTCGAAGACGTCCTCGATACGCGTCGCGCGCAGCAGGAACGCCCCGTCGAACTCGCCCGCGTCGACGCACGCCACTGCCTCGTCGAGATCGGGCGTGTAACCGAGTCCCTCGTGACCGACGAGACGGTCGACGAGCTCGACATCGAGCTCGCCTATGTGGCCGGCTACAGGAAACGTGACGCCACGGCGATAGCCGACCGCGTGCGCCTCGCTATACGACAGGCGTGAAAGCCGCTCCACTGCCGCGGCAGGCGATGCCGAATCACCGAGACTGAGCGACGGCAGAGCCTCATCGTGGCCACGGAAGAGTCGGTGGGTGGGGAAGATCTCGAGTCCTGGATCGGAGGTCGAGACGAGCACCACCATCATGCGAGCGCTCTCGGGTGTTCCCTGCTCGGCGGCGTAGGCGACGGCCGTCTCGTAGCGATGGTGGCCGTCGGCGATCAGCAACTGCCGATCCGCAAACGCCTCGGTGACGCCATCCCCCGCAACGCGCCAGAGACGCGTGCCCTCCGTGACGAGATCGGGCTCCCGATCAGGCACCGCAACCGGCGGCTCCCCGTCGTAGAGAAGAAAGATCGGCTCGAGTTGTGCCTGTGCCGCACGCAGGAGCCGAAGGCGACTCTCTTTCGGCCCGGCGTGCGTGCGCTCGTGCGGAAGGACAGTGCGTATGCCGTAGGGCTCGACACGGAGCGAAGCCACCAAGCCGTCACGGCGGCGCGCGATGCCGTCGGGGCCGACGTAGTCCTGGCTCAGCGCCCAGACGGCAGGTTCGTCGTCTCGCACCAGGACTCCCTCGTCGAACCATGTCCGGAACAAGCGCCCAGCCTCCTCCTCGGAGTCGTTGAGCGTGAGATGGACGACGTTGTGTGGATCCGCTGCCCGGTAGGCGTCGCGAGCGTCGGGCGTGAGCACGTCGTATGGAGGGGCGGTGACCGTCGCTCCAGGATGCGCGTAGCGAATCGCACGAAACGGGGCGACATCAGCCATGACCCGAGCGTACCTCCGGGCGAGCCTAGACTGCAGGCGTGACCAGCATCGCCGAGCTCATCGAGGATCGCACCGTCGAGGGCGTGTATGCGGTCGGACGAAAGGAGCGCCGGCGGACGAAGAACGGCGCCCCGTACCTCGCGCTCGAGCTCGTCGACGCGAGCGGACGGATCGAGGCTCGAGTCTGGGACGACGTCGAGCTGCTCGACGGACGCTTCTCCGAGGGTGACGCAGTCCGCGTGCTCGGACGAGTGGAGCGATTCAGCGGCAAGCTTCAGGTGCAGGTGCGCGCCGTCGAGGCGGCGCCGGACACCGATCCCGCGGATCTCACGCCTGCGATGCGCCGTGATCCCGACGAGCTCGACGGCTTCCTCGAGTTTCTCGTGAGCGAGATCGTCCATCCGGGTCTCGCCGGACTCGTCTCGGGCGTTTTCGCCGACGACGCCGTGCGATCGGCGTTTCGTTCGCTGCCCGCCGCCGGAGTGGACGGGCACCACGGCTACGCGGGCGGCCTCCTCGAGCACACGGTGGGCGTTGCCACCCTCTGTCGCGAGACGGCCCAGCTCCATCCACGCCTCCGCAACGACCTTGTCCTCGCGGCGGCGCTGCTCCACGACGTCGGGCGCACGGTCGAGCTCGGCCGCGGCCCTTCGTTCCGCCAGACCGAGGAGGGTCGACTCCTCGGCCACGTCCACCTCGGCCTGCGCTTGATCGAGGCGCGCACCGCGACGCTGCAGGCCGATGTCTCCGCGGAGCTTCTCCATGCTGTCGCGACGCATCACGACCGACAAGCGGCACGCACGGCCGAGGCACTCGTGCTCTACCACGCAAATCAGCTGGATGCGATGGCCGCGACTCGGTCTGTCGGCGAGGACTAGGAAGGAGCTCAGACGTTGAAGCGGATGTTCAGCACGTCGCCGTCCTGCACGATGTAGGTCTTCCCCTCGAGTCGCTGGGTGCCGCGCTTCGACGCCTCCGCATGCGAGCCGGCATCGAGCAGGTCGTTCCAGCGGATCACCTCACAGCGGATGAAGCCGCGGGCAATGTCGGAGTGGATCGTTCCGCCGGCCTCGAGCGCCGATTGCCCGTCACGAAGTGTCCACGCCCGCGTCTCCTTCTCGCCGGCGGTGAAGAACGTGATCAGCCCGAGCGCGTCCTTGAGTCGGCCGACGACCTCGTCGAGCGCGGATGGGCCCTCACGGAACGCCGCGGCGTCCTCATCGGACATCTCCGCAAGCTCGGCCTCCAGCTTGCAGTCGATCCCCCCGGCCCCGTTCACGATCGCGATCAGGGGCTTCGTCGTGAGCGGGTCGAGCTCTCCCGGCAACTCGCCGGCCCACTCCGTGAGCGGCTGCCCGGCCTCGAGATGAGCGAGCACCTCACGGAGGACGTCCGCCTCCTTGCGAACGGTCGCGTCACCAGACTTCGCGAGCTTCTCGACCCGCTCGAGCCGCTTCGCGACATGATCGGTGTCTGCGACGAGCAGCTCGAGCTTGAGCGTCTCGATGTCGCTCTCCGGGTCGCCCGTGCCCGAGAACCCGTCTGCGACGGCGAGCAGGGCGTCGACCTGTCGGAGTCCACCGAGGAGAGCCGGGCCCGTGCCGGGAACGTCCTGGATGCGAACCGCAGCCGGCGTCACCTTCTTCGCACCGACGAGATCCGCGAGCCGGCCGAGACGCTCATCGGCGATCGCGGCCATGCCGACGTTGGACTTGTCCGTCTGGGAGGCGTACGCCGTGATCTCGGCACCCGCCTTCGTGAGCGCGTTGAACAGCGTCGTCTTGCCCGCGTTGGGGAGTCCTACGATGCCGACCTCGAGCGCCACGGCGCCGAAGGGTACCGGGCATCGCCAGTCCACCCGGGTGGAGCAGTACGCGCCGAGCAATGTTTGTGACAAAGCGTCACAAGCGTTCGGGCCGGCCCGCTCTTCGACGCGGGTTCCGGTGTGGCACGATGACGGTCATGGTCCCCGAAGCGCCCCTCGAGCAGACAGAGCCCGGACAGGTCCCGAAAGGCGACGGCTGGTTCGTCCTCAACGCGCGGGACGCTCGTTGGCAACCCTCCGAGGGTCGAGGCGCCTATTGCATCTTCGAGGGCGAGCCGGAGTTCCAGCAGCTCGGAGTCCACCTCGTTGCCCTCGAGCCCGGCGAGCCGATGGCGATGTACCACTGGGAGGCGGATCAGGAAGACTTCCTGGTGCTCGCCGGCGAAGCCCTCCTGATCGTGGAGGGCGAGGAACGTTCGCTCGCGCAATGGGATTTCGTCCACTGCCCGGCGAACGCGAAACACGTCATCCTCGGGGCCGGAGCCGGATCGTGCCTCGTGCTCGCCGTCGGGGCGCGTCAGGACTCGGTCGGCCCGAACTGGGGTGGGTACACGGTCGACGAGACGGCGCTTCGCCACGGTGCTGGCGTCGAGGAGGAGACCACCGACCCGTCTGTTGCGTACGCGCGATTCCCACCCCGGAAGCCGGCTGCGTATCGCGCGGGATGGCTCCCCGAGTAGGGGCTCAGGTCGCCCTGGGGCGACGCTTCACGGCGCCGAGGCGCCGCTCCGCATCGCCCCTACAGGCCGAACCCCACGCGGGAGTCGCGCACGAACCGCTTCAGGTAGGCGACCCTGGCGAGGACGATCGCGGCACGTCCATCGTCGGTGTCGAGCTGGTGCGTGCCCTGCGAACCCGACGCAAGGGCGTGTTCGAGCGCGTCGGCGCTCGCGGGAGAGACATTTGCGGCGATGATCGGACCGCCCGCGAAGGCGACCTCGATGCGGACGGATTCAGGTGACTCGGGCAACGGCGACAACCTCCGTGAGAACGCCGTGAACGGCGTCGGGATGGATAAAGGCAACCTGCAGACCGAAGAGACCGCGACGAGGAACGGTGTCGATCAACTCTGCTCCCGCTGATGCGAGATCGGCCAGAGCACCGGCGACATCGTCGACCTCGTACGCGACGTGGTGCATGCCGGGGCCACGCTTGGTGAGGAACCGTCCCACCGGCGTGTCGGCACCAGTCGGCGCGAGCAACTCGATCCTGCTTGAACCGAACACCACGGATGCAGCCTCGACGCCCTGGTCGGCGAGAACCTCGCGATGCTCGAGCGTCCCGCCGAGGAGCACGGTGTAGGTCTCGATCGCATCGGCGAGATCGGCGACAGCGAGACCGATGTGGTGGACGGCAAGAGACTGCATGCGCCCGATGCTACTTCCCGGCGTGGGCGCGCCGCGGTGGCATGATCGCGTCGACGAGTCCATACTCGACGGCTTCCGCGGGCGTCATGAACCGGTCACGGTCGATGTCCTCCATCACCGCCTCGATGTCGCGGCCCGAGTGCCGGCCGATGATCTCGGCCATCTGCCTCGTAGTTGCCGCAACCTCGCGCGCTGCAATCTGGATGTCGGATGGTGCCCCGCGAAAGCCGGCGCTGCCCTGATGGATCATCAGCTTCGCGTTAGCGTCTTCTCCGCACTCGCCGACCCAAGCAGACGGTTCGTCGTCGAAACGCTCGCGTCGCGCGGCACCGCGACGCCAACCGAGCTCGCGGCGGGCCTCCCCGTCACGCGCCAGGCCGTCACGAAGCACCTGGCGGCGCTCCGAGAGGCCGGGCTCGTCGAGGCGACTCGTTCGGGCCGGGAGACGCGCTACGCACTCACTCCGCAGCCGCTTGCCGCCGCCGTCGGTTGGATCGAGGAGGTCGGGGCGGTCTGGGACGAGCGACTCGGAGCCCTGAAGCGGCTCCTCGAGAGAGGCAAGGAGGCGGAGCCCCCTGCGTGAGCAGCGCTGCACTCGATCGCGACTCGCGACCCACGTCTAACCCGGGCAACCGGCTAAAGCCAGCCACCAGCAACGCGGAACCGCTCAGGCCTTAGCAGGCGGTGATCGCAAGGCGGTAGAGAGAGGGTTCCCCGGGTAACCCTAGGATCCCACCTTTAGGATCACGCGGAGCGTGCACAAAAATCGGGCGGGAGGGCCGCGGTACGCTTCTCCCACGTGGCCATCCCCGCCAGGATCACGCGGAGCGTGCGGTAAGCAAAGCAGTAGGAGAGACTGCGGTACGCTCTTTCATCGCAGTCTCTCCTACTGTCTCTTCTATTCTCCGAGCGCGCGTACCGTACCAACGGTCTCGGCAGAACGAGACTCGCGGGGCAGGTCGCCCATCATCGCCAGGAACTCGTCCCGATCGATGGTCTCTCGCTCGAGGAGTCCGCCTGCAAGCCGGTCGAGCGAGACGCGGTGCTTGCCGATCAGTCGGAGCGCCTCCTCGTAGGCATGATCGGTGAGCTGGGCCTGAGCGCTGTCGCGCATCCGCTTCGTCTCCTCCGAGAGGGCGTAGTTGTCGGCGCGCATCGTCCGTGACGGCGCGATGTCGGACATTCCGAACTCGAACACCATCGACCGCGCAATCTGGGTGACCTTCTCGAGGTCGCTGGCGGCGCCGTTCGTCACGCGGCCGAAGACGACCTCTTCGGCTGCGCGCCCGCCAAGCGCGACCTTCATCACGTCGAGCAGCTCCTCCTTCGTGTGGAGATAGCGGTCTTCCACCGGGAGGTAGTACGCGAGCCCGAGGGCGTCTCCGCGACCGACGATCGTCACCTTCTGAACGGGCATCACGTCGCCCATCAGGTACGCAACGAGAGCATGGCCGGCCTCGTGGTAGGCGAGAATCCGCTTTTCCTTCTCTGTGACAACACGTCGCTTCTGAAGGCCCGTGAGGACGCGCTCCATGGCGCCCTCGAAGTCCTGCTGGCGGATGTACTTCTGATCGTGACGGGCTGCGAAGATCGCGGCCTCGTTCGCAATGTTCGCGAGGTCGGCCCCGGTTAGTCCCGCCGTGCGACGGGCGATGACGCTGATGTCGACGTCGGCGCCGAGCGGTTTCGAGCGCGTATGGACACGGAGGATCTCGTCACGACCCATCAGATCGGGCGGTGACACGTTCACCTGGCGATCGAAGCGGCCCGGGCGGAGCAGCGCTGGATCGAGATCCTGGAGGCGGTTGGAGGCGCCCATGATCACGACTTCGTCCGCACCGCCGAATCCGTCCATCTCGACGAGGAGCTGGTTGAGCGTCTGGTCGTGCTCGCGGTTGTGGGCGCCTCCCGAGCGAGCAGTGCCGATGGCATCGAGCTCGTCGATAAAGATGATGGCTGGCGCGTTCTTGCGCGCCTCGGCGAAGAGCTTCCGGATGCGCGCAGCTCCGAGCCCGGCAAACATCTCGACGAATGCCGATGCGCTCGTCGAGTAGAAGTTCGCGCCCGACTCGTTTGCGGCAGCCTTTGCAAGGAGCGTCTTCCCCGTTCCCGGAGGCCCGTACAGCAGCACGCCTTTCGGGACACGAGCACCCAGCCGCTCGAACTTCTTCCGGTCGCGGAGAAACTCGACGACCTCCTTCAACTCGTCCTTCGCCTCATCGGTCCCTGCAACGTCGCTCCAGCCGACGGAGTCGGTGGTGTCACGGTCGACCATCGCCGGCTTGACCTTCGGCACGAGCGACATCGTGCGCAGGAGCAGCCAGATGATGATGGCGAAGAAGATGATCGGCAACCACGTGATGAGGAAGCCGCCGATATCGTCAACGGAGTGGGGCCAGGTGACCACGAGTGGTCTATCGACACGTCACTCCCTGGACTGAAGAATTATCGACGGACGGCGACGAGAGCGCGCCGACTCGGGGCCACCCAGAGCTCGATCGTCGTCAGAATCGGGTGACCGAACCACGCGTCGCGCCTTGCGTCCGGGAGCACCGGGTCGAGCCAGACGTCGTCGAGAACGGCTGTCCCGCCTGGCGCCAGGAGCCGAATCGTCGCGTCGACGTCGTCCTTCGCGTCGTTCGTGTCAACGATCGAGAGGTCGAAGGGTGCCTCGGGCGGAAGCGTCTCACGCCACGAGCCCTGGAGGACGGTGACGTTCGGATCGTCGCCATAGAACGCCGTCACGGCAGTCGCAAGATCCGGATCCGTCTCGGCCGTGAAGAACGGAGTTGTCGGCGGGAGAGCGGAGACGATCCAGGCTGAGCCGACCCCCGCGCCGGTTCCGATCTCTCCGACTCTGCTGACCCCGCGCCGAGCGGCGAGCACGTGCAGCAAGGCACCGTCCTCTCTCTGGCACGACTTCTCGAACCCGCGGGCGGCCGCGAACTCGAGCGCCTTCGTCACGAGAGGAGGCTGCTCCACGGATGAGAGTCCCTACGCGGTGGTCTCTTCGGCGCCGAGGCAGGCAGCGAGCGCCGCATCGGCAACTGCAAGCTGGCCGGGCGACGGCTCTGCCGTCGAAATGCGGGTCTGCAGCTCGTGCCCTGGTCTCGCAAGTGCCCGAGAGACCGGGTGGTCAGGGTGACGTCCCATCCAGGCGAACACCTCGACCGCGACTCCCACTGCGCCGACTGCGCCAGCCACTCGCGCGGCGGGTCGCGTGCGTGCCGGGACTCGGGTGGCGAGAGCGCTCGCAACCGCGCTCGAAAGCAGCAGTGGGCCGACAAGGTGCCCGCCGCAGCGGTCGTGCTCCTTCGTGGCCGGCTCGCCGGTTTCATAGGTGCCGATCGAGATGTGTTCGGCGCCATGGTACGAAGCCAGCTCTCCGCCTCTCAACGCGAGAGCCGCGGGTGCAACGGGCGCGACCGCGGCGATGGCCTCGCGAGCCGGGAGGCTGAGCCGGGACCGCCGTGCGATCCCGGCCACGACCGAGCCAACGATCACCGTCGCTCCGACTCGTGGGCGCTCGAAGGGAAATCGCGCCTCGGGCAGCGCACGCCGCACGTCCGGGAGCACTGCAAACGACTCAGCCAGTCGAAGTGGGCCTCGGATGAATGGCGTGGTCACGTTCGGAGCGAACCGACGCTTCATCCCTGATGCACTCCGAATCGACCCGTCGCGCGCTCGAACAGCCGCGCCCCAGGTGGTCGGGCCATGCACGAGGACGCCGTTCGAGAGCGCCATCCCACCAAGCCGCAGCTTCGCCATGTTACGGAGGGTACCGTGCGCCGATGGATGCACGGCCCGTGCTGGACCTCATCGCTACCGCCCGACAGGACGACCGGGTCGTCCTGGTAGGGATCGGGGGCCATGGGTGTGCGGGGAAGACGACGCTGGCGCGGATGATCCCGGGGGCTCAGTGCGTGACCACCGACGAGTTCTGGACAGGCGACGAATTCGACATCGACCGCATAGCCAGCGAGGTCGTGGCGCCGCTCGCTCGTGGCGTGGCGGCCCGGTTCGCGTCCTACGACTGGACAACGCGTGCGCCTCGAGGACAGCGGCTGGTCGACCCGCGCGGGATCGTGATCATCGAGGGTGTTTGCGCGCTCCATCGCAGGCTTCGCGATGCGTACGCCGTGCGGGTCTGGGTCGACGCACCCGCCGACGTGCGGCTCGCCAGGGCAATTTCGCGGGACGGAGAGTCCACGCGTGCCGCCTGGGTCGAGCGATGGATGCCTTCCGAGGCTCGGTACGTCGCACGGGACGATCCGATCAGCTGCGCGCATCTTGTCGTCGAGAACGCCGTCACGGGCAGCGAGCAAGACGGATAGCCACGCCGGGTCGAGATCCCTCGGGCTGTACGCCCATCCGGGGGTTGCCCCTCTGGCAAGATCACCATACGGTGGAGCGGTGAAGCGATTCCTCGTCGCCGCGATCGCCGCTCTGGGCCTGGTTCTCTTTTCGGCGCCGTTGCAGGCGGCAGAGACGCTGTACACCGGGCAGTAGCTCTGTGACGATCGCGGGACGATCATGCCGCTCGGCGGGATCGAGCTCCAGCTCTGGCGTCGAGGGAGTCCCGACTTCTTTCCGGTGGAGTGGGTCGGGGGGAAAGATGATGTTCAGTTTGCGAACCCCGATGGGACGTTCTCGCTCCGGGCGACGAACAGCGAGGACAACCACTTTCATTCGGATGGCGCTCCGTGACTCTGCCGGCGTGCGGCTCAAGGACTGGAGCGGGATCAACGACTGGTCTGTGGACACCGGTGGATATCGCAACAACGTCGCCGAGCAGAACCTTGGCGGACTCCTGTTCACGACGCCCGGCCAGTCGCACAAGTGCGCGATCTGGCGTGGCTTCCATCTCGCGCACCGGGACTTCCGTGATCTGATGACCGGGCTCGTCATGCAAACGGCCGGCACGTGGAAGATGTTTGCCCGGTTCGCAGGGGACGCGAAGACGCAGCCCGACGACTCACCGGGCTGCCAGACCACGATCACGTAGTCCGCTGACGAACGCGGCCACTAGCCGAGGGCGGCCCGACGGAGCGAATCCTGCAACGCCTCGGCGGCGAGACCGATCTCGAACGCGTGCCCGTCGATCTCGACGACGGGCATCAGTTCCCGGACTGACGAGGACGTGAAGACCTCGTCCGCCCCGAATAGTCGCGCGAGAGGATAGATGCCCTGCTCGACCCGGCGACCCTCGGCTGCCGTGAGCTCGAGCAGCGCCGCTCGAGTCTCGCCCGCCAGGATGCCGACCTCGAGCGACGGCGTCAGCAGCGTGTCGCCCTCGCGCCACCAGATGTTCGTCACGGGCCCCTCGAGGACGATCCCGTCCGCATCGACGAACACGGCGTCGTCAGCACCCCGCTTCTTCGCCTCTGCCTCCGCGGCCATGCTGACGGCGTAGCTCGTGGACTTCGTTGCCGGAAGGAGCCAGGACGCCGATCGACGCTGGTGCACGAGCGAGACCAGCCGCTGTCCCCTGCCTCGGGCCTCCTCGATCCACTCCGGAATCGTGCTGACGAGGGCAATCGCGCGATGCTCACCACCAGGCGACCCTGGCGTCCAGTAGAGGCGAAGGACCGCGTCGGCAAGGCCTGCGTGCTCGAGCGCCATTGTGGCGAGACCCTCCACTTCGCTCGTATCGGGCTCCTCGAGGCCGATCCTCTCGGCCGACATCGCGAGGCGAGTGAGATGCTGCTGCAGCCGGAACGGTCGGCCGCCGTACACCCGCATCGTCTCGAACGCAGCCCGGCCGCGCGTGAACCCCTCGTCGTCGGCCGTGAGCACCGGGGCGTCGGGAGCGACGAGTCCGCGCCCGGAAACGGCCACCGCTCGCAGCGAGGGCGAGCTCATGCTGCCGCCGCCTTCGCTCGCGCGACGGACACGGAGGCACTCTCCGCTCGGGAGACGCGCGGCGCACCGATCGCGCGTAGAAGCGGATCGGCCTTCACCCACGACTCGTCGATCTCGGCCTGCGGATCGGAGTCCCAGACGACGCCACCACCGACCCAGAGATGGATGCGCCCCGCGGCAACGGCGAACGTCCTGATCGTCAACGCGAGGTCGAGATCACCGTTCCCGTGGATCCGACCAAGCGCGCCCATCGATGCACCACGACCGACGGGCTCGATCTCCGCGATCAGATCGACCGCCGCGATCTTCGGCGCTCCTGTGATCGAACCGCCGGGGAAGGTCGCGCCGAGGAGCTCCGCAAGGCCCACGCCTTCGCGCAGCGTCCCCTCGACGGTCGAGACCATGTGCTCGACACCCGCGAGGGCCCGCGTCGCCATCAGCTCGGGCCAGCGCACGCTGCCGGGCTCGCAGACCCGCGCCAGGTCGTTGCGCTCGAGATCGACGATCATCACGTGCTCGGCGGCGTCCTTCACCGAGCCGGCAAGCTCACTCGCCGCCCCCGACGGGCGCGTGCCCTTGATCGGGCACGTCCACACACGATTCCCGCGTCGTGCGAGGAACAGCTCGGGCGAGCCGGAGACGATCGTCCAGCCGTTGCCGCGGTAGGGCTCTGAATTGTGTGGAGTCAGCGCAGCAAGACGGGCGGCGAGCGCGCCCGGATCGCCTTGGAACAGTGCCGAGAGGTGCTGCACGAGGTTGACCTGATAGACGTCACCGCGTTCGATCGCGCTCCGCACACGGCGAACGGCCCCCGCGTAGTCAGCCGCACTCCAGGTCTGCGCCCATGGGCCGATCTCGAAGCCGCTGCTGACCGTGGTGTCACTTTCGACAACATACTCCGTACCTCGGACGGTGCAGGCGACGAGAGGGAGCGGACACGGTTCAGGAGGCCCGGGCGAACGCTGCCGGCGGATCGTCGAGGAG
>JAJAZN010000319.1 GCA_026785685.1 Thermoleophilia bacterium | reverse complement strand
CCTGGGGGTGGGTGTGGGGGGCGCGCGCGCCACCGATCAGGTCAATCCGAATCTCCCGACCGGCTCCGTCGAGATCCAGGTGACGACCCTGCGGATCGTCTCACGGTCGACTCCGCTCCCGTTCCAGCTCGACGAGGACAACGTCGACGAGACGCTCCGCCTTCGCTACCGCTGGCTCGACCTGCGGCGCGATAAGCTCCAGCGCAACATCGGCCTTCGCGGGCAGATGGTAGGAATCATCCGCCGCCAGATGGAGGCGGCCGGCTACCTCGACATCCAAACGCCGATCCTCTACAAGTCGACGCCCGAGGGCGCCCGGGACTTCGTCGTGCCGAGCAGGCTTCACAAGGGGTCGTTCTTCGCGCTTCCTCAGAGCCCGCAGTTGCTGAAGCAACTGCTGATGATCGCGGGCTTCGATCGGTACTACCAGATCGCGGTCTGCTTCCGTGACGAGGATCTTCGCGCTGACCGCGTCCAGGAGATCACGCAGCTCGACATGGAGACCGCTTTCCCCGATCGCGACGCCATGTTCCTCCTCATGGAGGAGACCTTCGCCGCCGTCTGGCACGAGTGCCTCGGGATCGAGATTCCACGGCCGTTCCCGCACATGACGTACGCGGAGGCTGACCGCCGCTACGGCTCCGACAAGCCCGATACACGCTTTGCGCTCGAGATCGAGGATGCGACTGAAGCGACACGCGGCTCGGAGTTCGGTGTCTTCGCGGGCGCGGACGCTGTGCGGTTCCTGCGCGTCCCGCGCGTGTTCTCTCGATCGGAGGTCGCCACGTTGGAGGAACGGGCCGAGGAGCTCGGAGCCAAGGGACTCGCGTACGTGATCCGCGATGAGGCCGGCGAGCTCCGTTCGCCGATCGCGAAGTTCCTCTCGGACGCCGAGATCGAAGCGCTTGCGCCAGCCGCGGGCGAGACGCTGCTCTTTGCTGCCGACACCCGCGCGATGACGTCGCGTGTGCTCGGCGCACTCCGACTTCAGCTCGGCGCGGATCTTGGCTTGATCGACGAGGACGCGTTCACCTTCCTCTGGGTCACCGACTTCCCGATGTTCGAGTTCAACGAGGACGAGGCGCGATGGACGGCCGTCCACCATCCGTTCACACGACCGACAGACGATTGGTTGGAGACGTTTGCCGACGATCCGGCCAACGCTCTCGCGTACGCCTACGACCTGATCGTGAACGGCAACGAGCTTGGTGGTGGGTCGTTCAGGATTCATGAGCCCGACGTCCAGGCCAGCGTGTTCGACCTGCTCGCGATGAGCCCGGAGGATCAGCGGTCGAAGTTCGGTTTTCTCCTCGACGCTCTCGCCATGGGCGCACCTCCGCACGGCGGTATCGCGCTCGGCATCGATCGGATGACGATGGTGCTCGCGGGTGAGGCGAACCTGCGTGACGTGATCGCATTCCCGAAGAATCAGGCAGGACTCGATCCGATGAGCGGAGCGCCTTCGGCGATCACCGACCTCCAGCTGGCCGAGCTCGGACTTCGGGTCGTCGAGGCCCCGCAAACCCCCGGGGCCGGAGGTGCGTGCCGCGGTGGCACAGCGGCTGCTCGGGCTCGCGGCCGTGGCGCTGCTCGGAGGTGTGATCGCGCTCGCAGTGATCGAGCGGCAAAGCGACGATGCGGCCGCGACGCCCACGCCGACCGGAGCCGTTGCCGCCGGTGGTGGTTGGTACGCGAGCCTCGCGGCGTCCCGCGGGCAGGCCGGAGACGCCGAGCGCACGTCTTGCGGTTTGATCCTGACCGGCAACTCCTACGGCGTCGCGCACCCGGTGCTGCCGTGTGGCGCGAAGCTGCTGATTCGCTTCGGCGGCCAGACGGTGCTGACGGAAGTGATCGACAACAAGCTCACGAGCGCCGGTCGCCAGTTCGAACTGACCGAGCGACTCGCTCGCGAGATCGGACTGGACGGCATCCAGGAGATCGACTGGCGTTTCGCCGCGCCGCCGCAGGGATAGCCACTCCGGGCCAGCGAGAACTGTCGAGGTTGACCCACTTCCTCTAGAATTCGGTGTGCTCGACCCTGTGCGTGGCCCGGAGTTTCAACGTGAACCAAGACTCATCAAGGGAGCGTGTGTTCGGCGGAGGCTTTGCCAGAGGCTGACAGCGCACCCACCTGGTTCGCCAGGTTCTCAATTGGCTCCGGGATTCATCGGCAGGGTGGAGCAACCCCGTCAGCTTTTCTGCTCGACGACGCTCCGGGGTGTCATGGCATCCAGTCGTCGCCATAGTGTTCCGCGATGGGATGCACACTGATCAATCGCGATGATCCGTCGAACGAGTCCTTTCGCGACGTCTTCTTCAAGGTGCGACGGTCGCTCGGTACGACGGCGTTCGGCATCAACGAGGTGCGTCTCCCGGCCGACCTCGAAGGCATCGAGCACGACGAGGTGGAAACCGGGCACGAGGAGGTCTACATCGTTCTCGAAGGGAGCGGCACGATGACGGTCGACGGCGACGGTGTCGCCCTCCGCGGCGGTGACTATCTGCGCGTCGACGCCGGGTCGAGACGCCTCGTAACCGCGGGCGCGGATGGGCTCACGTACATCGTTGTCGCAGGCAAGCCGTTGCCGGAGTACGATGGCCGCCCCTCCCTTTGAGCTCGATCACCGGACTCCACCATGTGCAGGTAGCGGCGCCTCCAGGGTGCGAGGACGCCGCGCGCGCGTTCTACGGCGGCCTGCTCGACTTCGATGAGGTCGAGAAACCGGCGTTGCTCGAAGTTCGCGGCGGCTGCTGGTTCCGCAGCGGGTCGGGCGAGTTGCACATTGGCGTCGACGATTCCTTCTCGCCGGCCGCCAAAGCGCATCCCGCCTTCTCCGTTGACTCCGGCGCTGCGCTCGATCGGCTTGCCGCCTCTCTGACGGCTGCGGGTGTCGACGTCCGTTGGGCCGACGACGCCGAGATCCCGACGCAGCGGCGGTTTCACGTCAGCGACCCGTGGGGAAACCGGCTGGAGATCGTCGCGGCGCGGGAGAGCTAGAGGATTGATGTGGCACACTCCCGACACGGACATGTCACTCTCGTGTGACACTTCGAGCGGTAGCGTGTCTCCAGGGCACCTCGGTGCCCCCCTGGGGGAGGTTGGAGGTGCGGGAGGTTGGAGGTGCGGCGCGATGTCGTCCATCGCCGGAGAGGTGCTCCACTCGCAAAGCCCAGTCGCTTCGGCACCACGCCGGTAGCCTCCTGGGATGGCGTATCGCGAGCTCATCGGCGACTCTGCTCGCGACGAGGACTACGCAGCGGTTCGACTCACGGTCGACGGCGACCGCGTCGTTGCGGCCAATGCGCCCGGCCTCGAGCGATCCCTCGAGGGACTGACGCTGCTCGAGGCAGCAGCGGTTCCGGGAGAGACGCTCGCCGCGGATGCGCTCGCGAACGCGATTGCGCCGGTCTTCACGGCAGCTCCAGCACCGGGCAGAATTGCAGTCGCGATGAGCGGAGGAGTGGACAGCGCCGTGGCTCTCCTCCGCGCCGCCCCGAACGCGATCGGCGTCACGCTTCGCCTCTGGCTCGACCCGTATGGCCCAAGCGCCGAGCGGGCGTGCTGCTCACCCGACGCGGTGATCGCTGCGCGCGAGACGTGCCATCGGCTGGGACTGCCCCACGTAACGCTCGATCTCCGCGACGCGTTCCGGGCGACCGTCGTCCTGCCGTTCGTGGACGGCTACGCAGCGGGATTGACTCCGAACCCGTGCATGCGGTGCAACGGCCAGTTCCGCTTCGAAGCGCTGGTCGATTTCGCCGAGCGCGCTGGCGCGGACACCCTGTTTACGGGGCACTACGCCCGGATCGTCGAGCGTGACGGAACCCGCCTCATCGCGCGGGGGGCTGACGACGCGAAGGATCAGTCCTACATGCTCGCGACCGTCGATCCGGGACTCCTCGATCGCGTCGCATTCCCGCTCGGGGAGCAGGGCAAGAGCAGCACGCGCGGCGAAGCCGCAGCAGCAGGGCTCGCCGTCGCCGACCGGGCCGAAAGCCAGGAAGCGTGCTTCCTCGCGGGCGACGACTACCGCGCCTTCCTCGAGCGGCAGGGACTCGAGCGTCGACCCGGGCCGATCGTGAATGAAGAAGGGAACGTGCTCGGCAGCCACGACGGCGTCTGGCGCTACACGCCGGGCCAGCGCCGCGGGATCGGGCTCGCGACCGAAGCGCCTCTCTTTGTGCTCCGCTCTGATTCTGTGACGAATACGCTCGTGGTGGGGTCGCGGGCAGCGCTCGGATCACAGCGCGTCGAGGTGCGCGGTCGCCTGTACGTGCCCGTCGCCCGTGCCGAGGCGAAGCTGCGCTATCGCTCGAGTGCAGTTCTCGCCGACGTCGTGGCGACGGATGACGGGTTCTCCCTCACGCTTGACGAACCCGTGCACGCGGTGGCGCCCGGGCAGGTCGCCGTCCTGTACGACGACGACGCCATCGTGGGAGCCGGCATCATCGTCGCCACAACCGGGTAGGATCATCGCGATGACACTCCTCGCCTCGACCGCAAGTGATGCCGCCTACTGGGGACTCGCCATCTTTCTCGTCGCGATCGGCGTCGCCGCAGCGTTCATGCTCTTCCGCCTCGGCCAGTCCTTCGAACGCCTCTCGTCGTTCATCAAGGGCACCGAGCGCGACCTGCTGCCCGTGATCGTCAAGACGGGGTTCACGGTCGATCGCGTCAACTACCAGCTCGACAAGGCCGACACGGTCACAGATAGCGCCGTCTCGATGGCCGACAGCGCGGACACCGCGGTTCGTGCGATCTCGACCGTGATCACGACGCCGGTCGAGAAGGTGACGGGCCTCGCGGCAGGAATCACGCACGGCTTCTCTCAGTTCCGCAAGTCGAAGAGCTTCTCTGACGCGACACGTGCCGCGAAGGAAGCCGCGCGCGAGCGCGAGGCGGACCTACGGGTGGATCTCCGCACTGCAGGTCGCACGCCGATGGAGACAGAACGGCCCGGGTCGCAGTCACGCACCGCAGCAGAGCCCAAGCCCGATCCGTGGCCGAAGCCCGATTCGGTTCCGAAGCCGGCCCCGGTACCCGAGCCGCCCCCGGACGCCGCGGCGCCGACCCCTGCCGGCGAACCGGCTTCTAGGCCGTCGCGCGACGAGCCAACCGCCGCGTAGGCGAGGCCCGTTGAGCCTCCATCTGCTCGATCTTGCGGGTGGGACGCTTACCGTCCGCGAATGGGACGGAGAGAGAACGCCGGGGCGCTGCCTTCTACGGACTCCGAAGCCTGACCCGGCGCCGAGGTCCTACATGTCGGCGGTGCCACGCACTCGCTCTTCACGGAGCTCGGGGAGCCGCTCGGAGATGTGATCGGCGAGTGGGCCGAGCGCGTGGGAATCGCCTGATCGCGGCTACGATCGCGTGATGCAGACGACCGCCGAGCTCCGCGAGGGGTTCCTCTCGTTCTTCGAGGAACGAGGCCACATGCGCTTCCCATCGTGGTCGCTGCTTCCTCCGCCCGAGGATCCCTCGACGTTGTTCATTTCCGCCGGGATGCAGCCGCTCAAGCCGTACTTCTCCGGCCAGAAGGACCCGCCCGCGCCGCGCTTCACGACCGTTCAGAAGGTGCTTCGAGCCGGCGGGAAGGACACCGATCTCGACGAAGTGGGGCTCACCGCCCGGCACGCGTCGATGTTCGAGATGCTCGGGAACTT
>JAJAZN010000318.1 GCA_026785685.1 Thermoleophilia bacterium | reverse complement strand
TCACAGGGGACGCCGTCAACGTCGCCGCCCGGCTCGAGCAGGCGGCAACACCGGGAGAGATCCTGATCGGCGCTGAGACGCTCTCACTCGTGCGTGACGCAGTGACAGTGGAGCCGGTCGAGCCGCTCGAGCTGAAGGGGAAGCGCGAGCCGGTGTCCGCGTTCCGCCTCGTGACTGTGGATGCGACGGCCCCAGCGTTCACGCGACACCTCAACGCGCCGCTTGTCGGCCGCGTCCGCGAGCAGCAGCGCCTTCGCGGAGCGTTCGAGGACGCTCGCTCGGAGCGGGTCTGCCATATGTTCACGCTGCTCGGGCCAGCGGGTGTCGGGAAGTCGAGGCTGACGGACGAGTTCCTTGCCTCCGTGGGCGAGGCGGCTGACATCCTGCGCAGCCGCTGTCTCCACTACGGCGAGGACATCACGTACTGGCCGCTTGTCGAGATCCTGCTCGCTATCGGGGTCGAGCCAGGAGATGTGACCGGCGACTCTCCCGCCGACACCCAGCTCGCCTTCCGCAAGCTGATCGAGGGTCGGGCGGCAACGAGACCACAGATCCTCGTGTTGGACGACATCCAGTGGGCCGAGCCTGTCTTCCTCGACCTGATCGAGCACATCGCGGACTGGTCGCGTGACGCGCCGATCCTCCTTCTCTGCATCGCACGCCCCGAGCTGCTCGAGCTGCGGCCCGGCTGGGGCGGCGGCAAGCTCAACGCGACCACGATCCTGCTGGAAGCGCTCTCCGTCGCGGACTGCGAACTGCTGATCTCACGGCTCGCGGGCGGGGCGCAGCTCACAGACGACGTGCGCGCGAGGATCCTTCAGGCCGCGGACGGGAATCCGCTCTTCATCGAAGAGATGCTCGCGACCGTGAGCGAGGACGGCAGCAAGGGCGAAATCGTCGTGCCGCCGACGATCCAGGCGCTGCTGCAGTCGCGGCTCGATCGGCTCGGCCCCGGCGAGAGGGACATGATCGGCCGAGGTGCCGTCGAGGGACAGGTCTTCCACCGCAGCACCGTGCAGGAGCTCGCACCCGCCGCCGAACGCGCCGACGTCGCCTCCCACCTCCTCTCCCTCGTCCGCAAGGAGATGATCCGCCCCGACCAACCCACCTACCCGAACGAAGAGGCGTTTCGCTTCCGCCATCTCCTCATCCGCGACGCGGCCTACGACTCGCTGCCGAAGGAGACCCGCGCCGAGCTCCACGAGGCATTCGCCGGCTGGCTGGATCAAACCGCAAACCTGGTCGAGCAGGACGAGATCGTCGGCTACCACCTCGAACGCGCCCACCGCAACCGGGCGGAGCTCGACAGCGCCGACCCCCGGCTCGAGGTTATCGCCCGCCGAGCCGCAGCGAGGCTCGAGGCGGCGGCACGGGGCGCCAAGGCGCGAGGCGACTTCCGCGCCGTCTCCGGGCTGCTCGAGCGCGCCGCGACGCTCCTGCCCGTGGGCGATTCGCAGCGACTCGAGCTGCTGATCGGGCTCGCTGATCCCCTCAACACGGGTGTCCGGAGCGACCGGGCGCACGCGATCGCGGCGGAACTCACTGCCTCTCGAGAGGAGCGGTTTCAGGCCTTCGCAGTGATGGTCGATCTCTGGGCGAGCGCCTGGGCGGGTGAGTACGTCGTCGAGGATGCGGCGGCGCGGGTCGAGGCAGCGGAGAAGGTGTTCCGCGCACTCGGAGACGAGCTCGGCATGGCCTGGGTCGAGCGGGATCGGTGGTACAGGCACTGGATCGCACTTCATGTGGAAGCATCCTGCGAGGCGGCCGCCCGCGGGGAGGCACACGCGCGTGCCGCGGGCGACGACCTCCTTGCCAACGACCTGCGGCGGCGGGCGCAAGCCGGGCTTGTCTACGGCCCTGCCCACGTCGACGACGCGTTACCCGCGGCGCAGGAAAGGCTTGGCGAGGAAACGGGCAGCCTGGGCCGTGCTGTAGCCCGACGCCGTATTTCGACGCTGCTCGCGATGCGGAGCGAGTTCGAGGCAGCCCGCGCCAGCATCTACGCCAGCGTCGATGGCCTCGGCGAAGCCGGTCTCCTCATCGAGGCTGCAGCCGGTGCGATGCACAGCTCGTTCGTCGAGACCCGTGCCGGTGCGCTCGAAACAGCCGAACGCGAACTGCGAGCGGGTGTGGCGGAGCTCGAGCGCCTTGGCGGCTTCAGCTACTACACGACCGCCGCGCTCACGCTTGCCGACGTGCTCGCCTCGCGCGGAGCGTATGAGGAGGCGGGGCACTGGTGCGCAGTCGTCCGCGAGAGGATGGTCGAGGGCGACCTGGTGGACGCGATCGCCGTCAACGCGATCGAGGGATTCCTGGCTGCGGCAAGCGGCGCGCACCCGGAGGGGGAGCGACTGACGAGACACGCGGTCGAGATCGCGTCGACCATCGACATGTACGACGCCAAAGCGCGGGCCTACGAGTGGCGCGCGCGCACCCTCGCGCTCGTCGGCAAGCTGGGCGAGGCACGCGAGGCGGCTGCCACTGCCCTTGCGATCTACGAGGCCAAGGGCGACATCCCCGCAAGCGCCTGGGCACGCGACCTGCGCGACTCCCTCTCCACCTGACCCTCAGCCAGGCTAGAATGAGCGAAGCGAAACGGGGAGCTCGGGCACGACCGGGCTGAGAGGGTGGCTCGAAGCGCCACCGACCCGCAGAACCTGATCTGGGTAATGCCAGCGGAGGTATGCGCGTGAAGCCCGAGACCATCGTCGTCGTTGCCGGAGGGCACCCCCTCGGAGGCACCGCGCCCTTGCTCCCCGCCGGCGCAATGGTGATCGCTGCCGACGGCGGCGTCGACCGGGCGCTCACGCTCGGACTGCACGTCGACCTCGCGATCGGTGACTTCGATTCGGTGTCAACCGCCGGGCTCGCCGCAGCCGAGGCGGCCGGCGCACGGGTCGAGCGGCACCCGGCGGCGAAGGACGCAACCGATCTCGAGCTCGCGCTCGACGCTGCGATCGCGCTCCGTCCCGCCCGGATCGTCGTCGTCGGCTCGGGCGGCGGCCGCCTCGACCACCTGCTCGGCTCGGTGCTACTGCTCGCAGACGAGCGCTACGCAGCGGCCGAGATCGATGCGTACCTCGGCGACGCCTACGTCTCCGTCGTCCGCGGCTCCCGCACGCTCGCAGGCACTCCTCGCGACCTCCTCACTCTGCTCCCGGTCCATGGCGCCGCGGAAGGCGTCACCACCGAAGGACTCGAGTATCCGCTGCGAAACGAGACACTGCCGGCGGGCACGAGTCGCGGCGTCTCGAACGTCTTCTCCGCCTCCGAAGCCCGGATCACGGTCGATCGTGGCTGCTTGCTCGCGGTCCGTCCCGCCCCCGAGAACGAGGAATCCTTGTGACGATTTGTCACAAGGTTGCGGTCGTGCTCGCGGTATTGACGGCCTCGCTCGTGGCCGGGTGCGGTGACTCAGGGGATAGCGGCGAGCCCACGGAGGTTGTGCTCGTCACGCACGACTCGTTCGCGATCCCGAAGCAGGTGAAGGCCTCGTTCGAGCAGGAGAGCGGCTTCACGCTGAGGATCCTCCAGGGTGGCGACGCGGGTGAGACCGTCAACCGGGCGCTCCTGACGAAGGGAAACCCGCAGGGAGACGTGCTCTTCGGGATCGACAGCAATTTGCTCTCGCGCGCCCTCGACGAGGAGCTCTTCGAGCCGTACGAGGCGACGGGCCTCGATGAGGTCGAAGGACGTACCATCCTCGATCCCACGCATCGGGTGACGCCGGTCGACCAGGGTGACGTCTGTCTCAACGTCGACAGGAAATGGTTCGCTTCCAGAAGGATGGCGCCGCCGACCTCGCTCGACGACCTCACCGCACCCCGCTACCGCAAACTGCTCGTCGTCCAGAATCCCGCCACCTCGACGCCCGGGCTCGCATTCATGCTCGCGACCGTCGCCCGCTTCGGCGAGGGAGGCTGGCGCGACTACTGGCGGGGACTGCGCGCCAATGACGCGCTCGTCGTGGACGGCTGGGAGGAGGCATACACCCAGCGCTTCTCGGGTGCCGGCGGGAGCAAGGGAACCCGGCCGATTGTCGTCTCCTATGCAACGAGCCCGGCGGCTGAGGTGATGTTCGCGACCAAGCCTTCATCGAAGGCCCCCACGGCGGTCGTGAGTGCGAGCTGCTTCCGACAGATCGAGTTCGCCGGCGTCCTCGACGGCGCGAAGAACGTCGCCGGAGCGCATGCCCTGATCGACTTCATGCTCTCGGAGCAGTTCCAGGCAGCATTGCCCGAGAGCATGTTCGTCCTCCCGGTCCGCTCCGGTACACCGCTGCCCGATGCGTTCCGTCGCTACGCAGCCTCGCCTCCCGACTCGCTCGAGCTTCCGGCAGCCACGATCGGCGAAAACCGCGACCGCTGGCTCGACGAGTGGACGCAGACCGTCCTCCGGTGACGCGCGCCTCGCGTATCGCGGCGATCCTGATTCCGGTCGCCTTCATCGCGCTCTTCTTCGTCTACCCGCTCGCAGCCATCCTCGAACGCGGACTCACGAACGCCCGTGGGCTCTCCCTCCCCACAGGCACCGGCGCGCTCCTCTGGTTCACGATCTGGCAGGCGACAGCCTCCACCGTCCTCACGGTCGTGGCGGGCCTCCCTCTCGCCTGGGCGATCGGACGATTTCGCTTCCGCGGGCGTTCACTTGCCCGAGCGCTCGTGCTCGTTCCCTTCGTCTTGCCGACCGTGGTCGTCGCCGCAGCGTTCCTCGAGGTGCTCCCGGAGGACTATGAGGGCGGCATCCGGGCGATCCTCGCAGCGCACGTCTTCTTCAACGTCGCCGTCATCGTGCGCATCGTCGGGGGAGCCTGGGCGACCATCGATCCCGCCTCCAATGAGGCGGCGGCCGTCCTTGGGGCCGGGCCGTGGCGTCGGGTCCGGGACGTCACCCTGCCACAACTGGCTCCATCCCTCTCCGCGTCCGCCGCGCTGACGTTCCTCTTCTGCTTCACGTCGTTCGGCGTCATCCTGATCCTCGGTGGCCCGGGGCGAGCCACCCTCGAGACCGAGATCTACAACCGCGCGGCACGGCAGTTCGACCTGGAAGCCGCAGCCGTCCTCTCGCTCCTCCAACTCGGAGCCGTCGCGATCGTGCTGGCGGTCGCGAGCATCCTCGAGGGACGGGCCGGCGTCGCGGGCACGCTAACGGGCGAGCGCGACGTGTTGCGCCGGCCCACTCGTCGAGAGCACGTCGCCCTCGTCTCGGTGCTCGGCCTCGCCGCGGTCGCGCTTGCGCTCCCCCTCGCTGTGCTTGTCGAGCGGTCACTCGGAAGCTTCGGCGCTCTCTTCCGGGAGACGCCTGTGCTCCTCGTTCGGCCGTGGCAGGCGGCCGGCTACTCGGTCGCGTTCGCCACCGTTGCGACCGCGATTGCGCTGATCATCGGCGGCCTCGCGGCGCACGCGCTCGCGCGGAGACCTCCTGGCGCCCTCGACGGCTTCGTCCTGCTGCCGCTCGGCGCCTCCGCGGTAATGCTCGGATTCGGGTTCGTGATCGCGTTCGACTCGCCCCCACTCGACTTCCGCTCGTCGTGGTGGCTCGTTCCGGTCGCCCAGGCCCTCGTCGCCACACCGTTTGTGATCCGGATCGTCACGCCCGCCCTCCGGT